>JAISGW010000023.1 GCA_031262895.1 Tannerella sp.
GGGACGGGAAGGCGGCAACCCAAAGGTACGCATAATTTCCTCGCCGCTGACGGGCGGCTGGAAATTGCGGATGCGGTCTTTTTCCTCTATGGAAGCCAGCTTTTGCCGCACCAGTTGGAAATTAGACAAGAAACGTTTCACCTTCTCGGGGTTCTTGCTGGTGATGTCGGCTTCGCAAAGGAGCATCAGGTCGTCGATGTCGTCGCCGGCATCGAAAAGCAGGCGGCGGATAGCCGAGTCGGTGACTTCGTCGTCGGAAAGCACGATGGGACGCATGTGCAAGTCGACCATTTTTTGCACGTATTTGAGGCGTTCGTCGACAGGCAGGCGCAGGCGGCGGAAAAGGGCGGGCAGCATCTGCTTGCCCACGTAATTATGGTTGTGGAAAGTCCAGCCGACGCGGTTGTCCCAGCGTTTGGTGCGCGGCTTGCCGATGTCGTGCAAAAGGGCGCTCCATCGGAGCCAGAGCTTGTCGGACTGTTTGGCGAGCCGGTCGAGCACCAGCAAGGTGTGGGCGAAATTGTCCTTATGCCCAATGCCCTCGCGCGTCTCCACGCCCTTGAGGGCGGAGAGTTCGGGAAGGATAAGTTCCAGTATGCCCGTCTTATCCATCAGGTCGAAGCCGATGGAAGGTTTGGCCGAAGCCATGATTTTCTGCAATTCGTCGAGGATGCGCTCGGGGGAAACGACATAGGAACCGTCGGCGTTCTGCTCGACGAGGCGTTTACGGTTGCGGGCGATGGCGTCGAAGGTGTCCGGTTCGATGAAGAAGCCCAGTTGCGAGGCGAAACGCAGAGCGCGCATCATCCGCAGGGGATCGTCGGAGAAAGTGAGGTCGGGGTCTAATGGCGTGCGGAGGCTGAGTTCCTCCATGTCGGCCAGCCCGTCGAAACGGTCTATGAGTTCGCCATAGCCCTTCCCCGGATTGAGGGCGACGGCCATGGCGTTGATGGTGAAATCGCGACGCGAGAGGTCGTCGTCCAAGGTACCGTCTTCCACGACGGGCTTGTGGCTAGCATGCGAATAGGATTCGCGGCGGGCACCTACGAACTCCAGTTCCCAAGCCGGGGTTTTCACCTGCGCCGTACCGAAATTGCGGAAAACGGACAAGCGGGCCGTCCGCCCCGATTTACGGGCTACGGCCTGCGCCAGCTCAATGCCGCTGCCGACTACCACGATGTCTATGTCTTTAGATGGGCGATGAAGGAAAAAGTCGCGCACATAACCGCCTACCACGTAGGCTTCCACTCCCAATTCGGCGGCGGCTTCGGCTATCAAAGGGAAAGGCTTCTTCGAAACATGCTTCGCAAGCCGTTCCCTGTCCCAATCCATATACATGCTCTTGCTTTCTAAATCCGGCTGCAAAGATAAGCAATCCGCTTAGAAGCTTTGCATGTCGCAAAGGTGCTTGTAATAGCCGCCCAGACGGATGAGTTCCTCGTGGCGGCCGCGCTCCACAATTTGCCCTTCGTGCATGACGCAAATCTCGTCGGCATTGCGAATGGTGGACAGGCGGTGGGCGATGACGATAGCCGTGCGGCCCGACATGAGGCGCTCAAGGGCGTCCTGCACCAAACGTTCGGACTCGGTATCAAGGGCGGAAGTTGCCTCGTCGAGTATCAGGATGGGAGGATTCTTCAGTACGGCGCGGGCGATGCTGATACGTTGGCGCTGGCCGCCGGAGAGTTTGCCGCCCCGGTCGCCGATATTGGTCTGGTAGCCGTGTTCGGTGGCCATGATAAAGTCGTGCGCGTTAGCGATGCGGGCAGCCCGTTCCACTTCCTCCTGCGTGGCCTGCTCAACGCCGAAGGCGATGTTGTTGAAGAAGGTATCGTTGAAAAGGATAGCTTCCTGGTTGACGTTGCCCATCAAGCCGCGCAAGTCCTGGAGCGCAGCCTCGCGTATGTCGAGGCCGTCGATAGTAATGCTGCCCTTGGTGAGGTCGTAAAAGCGGGGCAACAAGTCGACCAGCGAACTCTTCCCCGAGCCGGATTGGCCGACTAAGGCCACTGTCTTCCCTTTCGGGACAATCAGGTTGACGTCGCGCAGCACCCAGTCGTCGGCATATCTGAACCAGACCCCCCGGTAAGCGATTTCGTGCTCAAGGCGAATGGGCTTCGGATGCGCGGGGCTGGTGATGTCGGTCTCCGCCTTCAATATCTTGTCGATGCGCACCATCGAAGCCAAACCCTTTTGGATAGCATAGCCGGCCTTGGTCAGGTCTTTGGCCGGATTGATGATGCTGTAAAAAATAACCAAGTAATAGATAAAGGTAGAAGCATCGATAGGGCTGCTGTTGCCCAGGATAAGGCTGCCCCCGTACCAAAGGACGACGGCGATGGTGGCCGTGCCGAGGAACTCGCTCATCGGATGCGCCATCTGCTGGCGGCGGTATATGCGGTTGGTCGTGCGGCGGAAGGTCTCATTGCTCTCCTCGAAGCGGCGTATGATTTTCTTCTCGGCGTTGAAGGCTTTGATAATGCGCAGGCCCGAAAGGGTTTCCTCGATTTGGCTCATCAGGTAACCCAACTGGTTCTGGCCGAGCAGCGACTTACGCTTGAGGCTCCGCCCTACCCGCCCGATGAGGTAGCCCGCCACGGGGAGCAGGACGAGCACGAAAAGGGTCAGTTGCCAGCTGATGACGAACATGCCGATGAGATACACGCAGATGAGGATAGGGTTCTTGAAGAACATGTCGAGAGAACTCATGACCGAGGCCTCAATTTCGTTCACGTCGCCGGAAATGCGGGCGATGATGTCGCCCTTGCGTTCCTCGGAGAAGAAGGAAAGGGATAGCTGCGTGATTTTGCGGTTGATTTGGTTGCGTATGTCGCGCACCACACCCGTGCGGAGGGGTATCATGAAAAAGGAAGCCAGGTAAGTGGCCGAAGTCTTCAGGAAAGTCATCACGATGAGGAAGACACCCAGCATGACGAGCGTGAAGGAGCCGCCCTGCGTGACCATCAGCTCGCTGATATAGGCGAAGAAGTTGTTCTTCAGCAAAGCCGGCAACTGCTTCCAGAACTCTGCGTCCATGGGCGCCCAATGCCAAGGCAGGAAGGTGTACAGCGTGTGGTCGGTTTTGAACAGTAGGTTCAAAATGGGAATGATGAGGGCAAAAGAAAAGAGGTTCAATATGGCCGAGAGCAGGTTGAAGACCACGTTCAGGGCGAGGAACCTCTTGTAGGGCGGCACAAAGCGTTTGAGCACGCGGAGGAAATCTTTCATTTAAAACAAGCGTTAATTTCAGGGCGCAAGTTAGTCAATTTCCTCCGCGCTTTCCTTAATACTGCTCTTTCTCGTTCGGGAAATCCCCGCGTTTGATGTCTTCTATATAACACTGGACAGCCTGGGTGATGTCGTCGCGCAGGTTGGCATAACGGCGGAGGAAACGCGGCGAGAAGCCGCTGGTGATGCCCAACATGTCCTGCATGACCAAGACCTGCCCGTCGACACCGCCCCCGGCACCTATGCCGATGATGGGAATACTGCGTTCCTGAGCCACTTTGGCGCCTAAGGCGGCGGGTATCTTCTCCAAAGTGATGCCGAAGCAGCCGATTTCTTCCAGCATCCGGGCGTCGTCTACCAGTTTGGCGGCCTCAGCCTCCTCCTTGGCGCGCACCGTGTAGGTACCGAACTTGTTGATGGATTGCGGCGTCAAGCCCAGATGCCCCATGACGGGGATACCGGCCGAAAGGATGCATTCGATGGATTCGCGCACTTCGGAGCCGCCCTCTATCTTCAAGGCATCTACATGGCTCTCCTTCATGATGCGGATGGCCGACTCAATGGCCTTGCGCGGGTCGCCCTGGTAACTGCCGAAGGGCATGTCGCAAATGACCAGCGCCCGCTTGGCGGCTTTCATCACCGACTTGGCATGGTAAATCATCTGGTCAAGCGTGATGGGCAGGGTCGTCGTATTGCCGGCCATCACGTTCGAGGCCGAATCGCCCACAAGGATGACGTCCATCCCCGCCTCATCGATAATCTGGGCCATCGAATAATCGTAGGCCGTGAGCATGGATATTTTTTCGCCCTTTTGCTTCATTTCAATCAGCCGGTGGGTAGTCACCTTCCTGTTTTCCGTATCCCGTTTTGCTACTGACATGGTTTATTGTTCTATCATTTAATTAATAAGTACCGCTTGTAATTCATAAAATCGTCCGCAAAGGTAGGGAGTTTCTACAAAAAGTGTAATCAAAGGACTTTCAGACGGGCGTATTTGAGGATAAGGCGTTTGGTGCCGGCATTGTCGAAATGGATGATGGCACTCGCATCGCTTCCGTCGACGTTCACCTCGGCCACCGTGCCGTGGCCGAAACGTTCGTGTTGTATTTCCATCCCCACGGCCAATTGTTCGGGTCGGAGGAGTCCGAAGCCGGGGCTTGCCGGACGGGGCAGGCTGCTTGCCCGCGGACGGAAAGTTTGGCGCTGTACTTGCGGGGGCGTCGCCTGCCTCCGCAAAGCATTGCCGGGGTCGGGGGCCTGCCCGTTTATCTCAAGGTAGTCGGTATCCAGGTCGGAAAGGAAGCGGCTGGGGAGGCAGGGACTGGAGGCGCCGTTGCGGAAACGGCTTTTCGAATAGGTAAGGATGCAGTTTTCCATGGCGCGCGTCATGGCCACGTAAAACAGTCGCCGCTCCTCTTCCAGGCCCCTGGGGTTGTCTTTGACATGCGAGGAAGGGAAGAGTTCTTCCTCCAAACCGGCCACGAAGACGTTTTTGAACTCCAGCCCTTTGGCGGAATGCACGGTCATCAGGGTGACCGTGTCGGCCTCGGCGTCCTGTTTGCCGTCCTGGTCGGTGTAAAGGGATACTTCGGAAAGGTAATCGGCCAGCGTAGCCGGCTCAAGCCCTTCCTCCTGGCGGGCGTTATCGAAATCGGCCATGCCCTTGAACAGCTCGTTGAGGTTTTCCATGCGGGTGGCATTTTCCAAGCTCCGGTCTTGCTGGAATTCCTGTAACATGCCGTTTTGATGTATGGTCAAGGCGGCCAGCTTGTCTATGGGCAAGTCCCCGTTTTGCTTCATCAGGCCTTGCATCATTTCATGGAAGGCGCGGAGTTTGGCCAGCGTCCCGCCATTGAATTTCAAGCCGCAGGCGGCCGGGTCGGAAAGCACTGCCCAAGGGCTGAGTGCGTGTTGCGCAGCGGCCGTAAGCAGCTTGCCCACGGTCGTATCGCCTATCCCCCGCGCCGGGTAATTGATGATACGTTTGAAGGCTTCTTCGTCGTGCGGGTTTACTATGAGGCGGAGATAAGCAATCAGGTCCTTGATTTCCTTCCGCTGGTAAAAGGAAAAGCCGCCATAGACGCGGTAAGGCACGCCCCGTTTGCGGAAAGTCTCTTCCAAAATACGCGACTGGGCGTTGATGCGGTAGAGCACGGCGAAGTCGTTGTACAGGTAATGGCCGCGCCCCATGCGCATCTCCTGAATTTTGGAGACGATGATGTAAGCCTCCTCGTAATCGGAATAGGAGGAGAGTACCTGCACCTTGTTGCCGGCTTCCTTTTTCGAATAAACGTTCTTTTGTATCTGCTTCGTATTCTTGTGGATGAGGCTGTTGGCAGCGTTCACGATGTTCTGCGTGGAGCGGTAGTTGCGTTCGAGCTTGAAGATGCGGCAACCGGGGAACTGGTTTTTGAATTGCAGGATGTTGTCGATGTTGGCGCCCCGAAAGGAATAGATGCTCTGGGCATCGTCACCGACCACACAGATGCGGTGGTGTCCTTCGGAAAGGCGTTGCACGATGAGGTGCTGGGCAAAGTTCGTGTCCTGATACTCGTCGACCAGTATGTATTGAAATTGTCCCGCATAATTAGCCAGGATATCGGGCTTATCGCGGAAGAGGATATTGGTTTGCAGCAGCAGGTCGTCGAAGTCCATAGCGCCGGCCTGAAAGCAGCGGTTCTGGTAACGTTCGTATATTTCGCGCAAGAGGGGCATCTTGACGCGCAGGTCGTCTTCCTGCAAATCCTTGTCGCGGGTATATGCGGCGCTGGTAATGAGGGCGTTCTTGGCACGGGAGATACGGCTCTGCACCGCACGCGGGTTGTACTGTTTATCATCAAGTTGCAGCTCCTTGATGATGGCCTTGATAAGGTTGCGCGAATCGTCGCTGTCGTAAATGGTAAAGTCGGAGGAATAACCCAGTTTGTCGGCTTCCTTACGCAGAATACGTGAAAAGATGGAGTGGAAGGTACCCATCCAAAGATGGCGGGCTACGTCCTCGCCGGTCAGGACGGCGATG
>JAISGW010000029.1 GCA_031262895.1 Tannerella sp.
TACAAATGGCGGGCGATGCGCGCTAACGGTGTCGCCGAGGAATACGTCACGGGCAGGAAGCCTTCCTACGAACGTTTCCTGAAATGGGCGGAAACGATGCCCTATCTCATGCGCAACCCGCTTTATCATTGGACGCATCTGGAGTTGAAACAGATTTTCGGCATTTCTAAGGTCTTGAATCCGGACAGTGCCCGCGAGATATACGAGGAAGCTACGGAGAAACTGCAGTCGCCTGCGTTCAGCGCCTGCGGCCTGCTGCAAAGGATGCGGGTGGAGGTGCTTTGTACGACCGACGACCCGGCCGACGACCTGCGTTGGCATCGGCTTATCCGGGAAAAGGGCGGATGTTCGGCTCGGGTGCTGCCCACCTGGCGGCCCGACAAGGCGGCGGCCGTGGAAGAGCCGGCTACTTATAGGGCTTACCTCGCCCGTTTGGAAGCGGCCTGCGGAAAGGACATCCGCTCGTATGACGCCTTGCTCGAGGCGCTTCAGCAAAGGCACGACTTCTTCGCCGAAATGGGTTGCCGTGCTTCCGACCACGGCCTCGAATCTTTTCCCGATGCCTCTTGCACAGAGGCGGATTTGCGCGCCATCTTCCGGAAAGTACGCGAAGGGAAAACGCCCGATGCCTCGGAAGCGGCCTGCTTTCGTGCCGCCCTCTTGTACGAAGGCGCCCGTATGGACGCCCGCGCCGGTTGGGTGCAGCAGTTCCACGTCGGGGCCAATCGCAACAACAACGGCCGCCTCTTCCGGCACCTCGGTCCCGATGCCGGCTGCGACGCCATCGCCGACGGCAATTACATCGCCCCGATGAACCGCTTCTTCGACCGCCTTGACAGCGAGGGGCTGCTGGCGAAGACAATCCTCTACAACCTCAATCCCCGCGACAACGTCGCCTGCATGGCTAATGCCTACAACTTCAACGACGGCTCCCTGCCCGGTAAGATGCAATACGGCGCCGCCTGGTGGTTCCTCGATCAGGTCAAAGGGATAGAAGCACAGTTGGAGACACTTTCCGCGCTCGGCTTGCTCTCGCGCTTCGTCGGGATGGTGACCGATTCACGCAGCTTTCTCTCTTATCCGAGGCATGATTACTTCCGGCGCATCCTTTGCAACCTCCTGGGCCGCGACTTGGAACGCGGCCTGTTGCCTGTCGAAGAGCTGCCTTTTATCGGTCGCATGGTGGAAGCCATCTGTCACGACAATGCCAAAAGTTATTTCGGCTTTTAATGACAGGCGTATACGGTGCCGAAGCCGAGGCTGACACCTTTACCGAGGCCGATGAAAGGCGGGAAGGAAACATTACAGCGAAAACTGAGGTCGAAGGCATCCATCTTGACTCGTTTGTATTCGGCTACGCTGCTGCGTTCGATTTCGTCTATTTGACAGACGATCGGTTTGTCAAGGTGAATGCCCAGCCCTTTGGCAAAGGAAAGGATGTTACCTGTGAGTATCTTTTCCAGCATAGCGCCACGTTCGGCTAAACTATCCATGGCTTTGTATGCGGAATAGTTCTCCTGGTTGAGCGGGAGCCAACGGGTCAGGCGGTAAGCGAAAGCGCTGTCCCATACTTGCACGAGCGTCTCTCCGGCTTTGACCGAGGACAGTTCCAAGGCACTTTGCCTTTCGCCTAAGCGAATGCCGGAAGGGAAGGCGGCAAAGAAACCCCCTATGGCTTCGGCCCCTTCGCTCAGACAGACGATGGCCGCCGAACCGTTCAGTCGTTTATACTGGATGAGTGGATACGCATAGCGGAAGCCTTCCTCCGTATGGTTGTGGAATAGGACGTTGGCATCGGCCATGGCGTGGATAATGGCGCCCCGGAACAAGGGCAGCTCCTTGGCGCGCAACGGGGTCTTGAAGCGGACGATAAGGTATTTCTGTTTATTCATAGCTAAAAGAACAGGGTGTTTTTGTTTTTCAAGAGTATGTCCATGTCGATGCTTTTGCCGATGATGCGCATGGCTTGCAGGTAATCGGTAGAGATGGGGCAGACAATGATGCTGTCGTCGTTTTCATAGCAGGCCTGCACGGCGGCCAGGTCGTCCTTGATTTGGGCGTAAACGGCATGTTCGGTGTCGGCCAGGAAGATGGATTTTTGTATCCTCAGGCAACCCTTGCGTAAGAGGTATTTGACAATCTGGTTGCGCACCCGGTTGTTTTCAATGTCGTACATGACGAAAAATAACATATTCAACTTATCGTGTTTGCGGTTGACGATTCCCATGATTTGTTCCACCCTTTGTTCGATGGAGACGATGCCCTCTTCCGGCTCCTCTTCCCGTTCCGGCTTTTTCCGGGGCAAGCCTGAACGGTAGAGCTTCCTCATCCGTTCCGCAAAGGATATTTCTTTCTTCTGCCTCATATAGTAAGGGGTTTGACTTGGACGGCCACTTCGGTCTCGCAGTTTTTCTTCTTGTCGAAGCCTTTGCCGAGGCGGAAGCTGACGGCTTGCCCGACGGCGGCCTTTGCCGGTTGGCCGATGAAGTCTTTCAGCCGAAAGTAGTAACTCCTGTTTTTGCCGACTTTGATGAAGCCGGCCTTCCCGCTGGGAAGTATGGAGAGGATGTGCCCTTCTTGCAAAGGCTCGTTCTTGTCCTTCAGCGCCTGCCAGAGGCGGTGTGCTTTGCGTTCGGTCTCCTTGCTGTCGTCATGCTCCCTTACGAGGCGGCTCAGTTCCATATGCAGGGCGGCTTCTTCGGGCTTGCCTGCCAAGGAAAAGAGTTTGGCCATCAATTGGTATAAGCCTCCTTTCTTGTCGGAGTCGCCACTGTTCAGGGCGCTGTCGAGTGTGTAGTCCAAAGCTTTTGCATATTCTCCTTGCCGGTAATATTGCTCGGCTATTTCCCTTTGGATGAACCATTCTTTCTAGCGGCTCAGCAGTGCGAGCTGTTGCTTCAAGGCTTCACCGTATAGTCCCTTACCTTCGTAACAGAGGCCTATGCGCCAGCGGAACCAGACCTCGTTGTCGTAGTGGAGCGGCTTGACGGCTTCCAAGGCTTCTTCGCAGAGCTGCAGGCACTCGTCCCATCTCCCTGCTTCGAGCAAGGCCCGCGAACGTATCATATAATATTGCTCCCGTTTGGAGGCCAGTTCGCGTTCCTTGCCGTTACGGTCGGTGAAACGGAAGGCTTTGTCGTCGAGCAGGGCCGGCTGCAGCAAGGCTGTCCATGTCAAAAGCTGTTCGGTGGGGAAGGAGGCTTTCCCGTTCAAATAGTTCAACACTTTGAAGAGGGTGACGGTATAAGCGGAATAAGTGTCTTCCTGCTTGCAGAGTTGCACCACGGCTTTGGCGGCTTTGAAATAACGGGCCTCGTCCTTCACCTTTTCCGAGGTAATTTCGGTGTAATAGATGCACCAGGCGTATAGGCTCTTGACCGGTTCGAAGGCGGGATTCAATCGCCAAGCCTGCCGGCAGACGTCGAGTGCCGCCTTGTAGTCTTTCGTTTGTTTGAGGCAGAAGGCGTAATGCCAGCCGTCCCATTCGTTGCAGGCTTCCCGATGGCCGTTCCATAAGTCGCGGTAGAGCGGCAGTGCCTCCGCGTAGTTCTTGACGGCGTTCAGGGCGTTGGCCTGCTGGCGGATTTGCCCGGCCTTGTCGGGAAGGGGCGCTTGTGTGAGCGGCAAGTTCTCGTTTACCAGCGTGTAATCGTCGATGAATGTCCGAATATAGGAGGCCATCAGCTCGTTTAGCCGGGGCGAGGTGCCTTGGCGGGGCGACTGCACGACGGTGAAGCCGCGGTGGCCGAAGAAGAGGTTTACCTCGGCTTGTGCCGCTCCGGCGTGAAAACGGAACTTTTTGCCGTATTGGATGTTTTCTACCGTGTTGACCTGTACACCCGATTCGCCGATGTATTGGAGCAGTTTCTCAAGAATGTCGTCCAATTCCTCCGGCACATAAACTTGGGGCTTCGGCTTGGGCTGGCGCGATTTGGCCTGAAGCCTGGCTTTGATGAAGCTGATGGCCGCTTCGTCGGGGCCTGTGGCTTGTGCCGGCGGTTCCGAAGGGGTAGGGGCGGCCTTTTGCCCGTCCATCTCCTTTTGTATTTGATGACGCAGCTCGCCGATGGCAAAGGGGTTGTCGAAATCCACAAAGTCGCCTGCTACGATGGCCTCAGCTTCGGTATTGAAATAGGCGTCCGGGTCGTAGCTGAGGAAGCAGGCGCGGGAAGCGTCGGAGGTGCGGGAGTCAATGACCTGTTCGAAATGGTATTGTTGCGAAAAGGCGCGGATGAAGGTCTTATAGAAGAGGGAGTAGCGTCCGGCGTCGAAGCAGCGCTCGCTCAGGCGGAAAAGCAGCTTGAGGCCGTCTTCGCCGGGCGAGAGGAAGCAGAGCATTACCCTGCTGTCGGCCTGCAATTGGGCGCGGAGCGACGGCAAATCCATTTCCTTTTCGGAGACATGGTCGATGTCAAGGATGAAGTACTCGATGTAACCGAAATTTTCCATCCGTCGGTAAGGCGGGTCGAAAACGCCCCCGACTATGTATGGGAGTTCCCGTTTCATCAAGCCGTATTGTTTCTTGTCGATCTTGCGTACGGCCCGCAGCCGGCGTATCTGTTCCAGGGTGACCGTTTCGGGTTGCCTGACGGCTTCAAAAAGTTGCCCGGCCTCGATGCCCTCAAGCGGGTCGTCTTTCTGTGTAATGTGTTTTCCTAATGACAACATTGCTTTTAGTGTGAAGGGTGAAGAGTGGAGAGTGAAGTTATGGTTTAAATAGCTGAGCGAGGGCTTGGCAAAAGAGGTCGATGTGGGTGAGGCGCGAACGTTCCGTGCCGCCGATGGAGATGACCTCGGCCAGGTAATCGTTGACCGACTGTATCAGGACGCGCCGCCCCAGCCCTTCGAGCCAGTAAGAGCCGTCGTCGCGCACGGAGTAGTATTCCTCGCCTACGACCTCCTGCCGGGCCAGGGTCCAGACCACATAGTCAATCCAGATGCGGTATTTCTCTATCACGTCGTAGACCAGAACAGGGCGCTTGTATTCGTCACGGTGCAGGAGGCCGATGTAAGGGTCGATGCCGGCCCGGATGAGCGCGCCTTCTATCTTTCCGTACAACATGCCGTAGCCGTAGTTCAGCAGGGCGTTGACGATGTCGGTGGCGGGATGCTGCGAACGTTCGGCGAAGCGGCAGCCTTCCGGCAGGAAAAAGTTC
>JAISGW010000140.1 GCA_031262895.1 Tannerella sp.
CGGAAGCAGGAAGATGGTGACCACCCAAGCCTGTGCCAGCGCATTCATCGAAAGGTCGGAAGCGATGTCGGGCAGGGCAAGGTTGATGGAGGTGCTCGTGAAGGGGACCAGTGCCCCGACTAAGCAGACGGTGTATAGGATACGGTATTTCATCGGGCAATTTATAAGGGGGCGAAGGGCAGCGGTTTGTCTTTGCGGTAGCCGGTTCCGGTAAAATTAGCCACTAATTCGCCTTTTTCGTTGGTGATGCGCACCTCGCAGGTGGAAAGCCTTTTGTGGTCGTATATTTCCCTTGCTTCGGCATAGAGGTATCCCTCGGATTCGGAGCGGAAGAAGCGAATTTCCGACTCGATGGAAAAGGTCAGCCGCGCGTGGCTATTGGAAGCGGCGGCGAAGGCCAGGTCGGCCAGGGTAAAGAGGGCGCCTCCTTGGCAAACGCCTCCGCCGTTGAGGTGGCGGGGGGTGATTTGCATGCGGGCCTTGGCATAGCCGCAGCCCGTTTCCAATAATTCGACGCCCGCTTCTATGGCGAAGCGGTCGCCCGAGAGGAATTCTTGGATACTCATTGCCGGGCCAGCCTCCATTCGGCGCCTTCCTTGGTATCTTTTATTTCGAAGCCGAGGGCGGCCAGGTCGTCGCGTATCTTGTCGGAGGTTGCCCAATCCTTGCGGGCTTTGGCTGCCTGCCGGACGCGGAGCAGCAGGTCTACGGCTCCGGTAAAGGCTGCTTGGCCTACTTCGTCGGCGGGGTTCGCTTCGTCGCGCATGCCAAGCAGCTCGAAAAGGTAAGTCCGGAAGAGGCTACGCAGTGCCTCGAGGTCGTCGGCGGTGAGCAAGGCCTTGCCGTCTTTGACGGCATTGATGATACGGGCGGCTTCGAAAAGGTTGGCGATGACAATCGGGCTGTTCAGGTCGTCGTTCATGGCTTCGGCGCAATGGGCGGCGATGGGTGCCAGTTCGACGGAAGAGGCTGCCGATGGAGAGAGATGGCCCAGGTGCTCCCAAGCTTCCATCAGGCGGGCCAGTCCTTTCTCGGAAGCGGCAAGGGCCTCATTGCTGAAGTCGAGCGTCGAGCGGTAATGCGCCCCAAGTATGAAGAAGCGGATACACATGGGTGAATAGGCCTTGGCCAGCAAGGTATGCTTGCCCGTGAAAAATTCCTCCAGTGTGATGGAATTGCCCAGCGACTTGCCCATCTTCTTACCATTGATGGTAATCATGTTGTTGTGCATCCAGTAGCGCACCATTTCATGCCCCTGCGAAGCGACGGCTTGTGCTATCTCGCATTCGTGATGGGGGAAGATGAGGTCCATGCCGCCGCCGTGGATGTCGAAGGTATCGCCGAGATACTTGCGCCCCATGGCCGTACATTCGCAATGCCAGCCGGGGAAGCCCTCGCTCCAGGGTGAGGACCAGCGCATGATGTGCTCGGGCTGCGCCTTCTTCCAAAGGGCGAAGTCTATCGGCTTGCGCTTCTCTTCCTGCCCGTCGAGCGAGCGGGTCGTGTTGAGTAAATCCTCTATGTTGCGCCCGGAAAGGATACCGTAATGATGTTCACGGTTGTATTTCTCTACGTCGAAGTACACGGAACCCTGGCTCTCGTAGGCATAGCCCTTGTCGAGGATTTGGCGGGTGAGTTCGATTTGTTCGATGATATGGCCGGAAGCCTGCGGTTCGATGCTGGGCGGCAGCACGTTCATGGCATCCATGGCCTGGTGGTAGCGGCGCATGTAATATTGTGCCACCTCCATCGGTTCGAGCTGTTCGAGGCGGGCCTTCTTGGCTATCTTGTCTTCGCCGGAATCGGCGTCGTGCTCTAAGTGTCCCACGTCGGTGATGTTGCGCACATAACGCACCTTATAGCCCAGATGCCGGAGATAGCGGAAAAGCAGGTCGAAGGTGACGGCCGAACGGGCATGCCCCAAGTGCGGGTCGCCGTACACGGTGGGGCCGCAGACGTACATGCCCACATGCGGCTCATGCAGGGGCACAAACTGTTCTTTCTTCCGCGTCAGCGTATTATAAATGTATAGCGGATGTTCCATGATGTATTGTATATGATTGATTTCGGGGGGCAAACATACGAAATTTTTGTTTACCCCCCGTGTGGAGAACAGGGCTCAGGGGCGTACGATGGCTGCTGCCACGGCATTGGCCACCACAGCGCGCAGGCGCACGACCGAATGTTCGTCGACGGGATGCACGCGGTTGGTGAGCAGGATGACCGCCGTGTGGCTGTCGGGGTCGACGATGATGGAGGTGCCCGTGTATCCGGTATGGCCGAAGGTATGCGCTCCGAAGAGGTCGCCGTTGTTGGAGGCGTAAGGCGAGCAGATGTCCCAGCCGGGAGTGCGTCCGAATTGGGCGAGTTTGCCTTTGGGCAGGCTCGTCATGGCGCGCACGGCCATCGGGCTGAGGATGCGTTTGCCGTTATAGGCGCCGCCGTCCATCAGGGCTGTCACTTCGAGGGCAATGTCGTCGGCGCAGGAGAAGACTCCCGCATTGCCCGAGATACCGCCGTTCATCACGCGCGCCAGGGGGTCATGCACCTGTCCGCAGAGCACGCTGCCGTCGGGCTGCTTTTCCGTAGGGGCAACAAGCTGGTGCCAGTCGCCTTTCGTGACGGAGGCCCAGGCCGCTTCGGCGGTATTCACCCATTTGCCGTCGGCTCCCTGCTTGCAAGGCAGGTAATCCGTATGCTGCATACCCAGGACGTCGAAGAGGTTCTTGCGGGCAAAGTCGCGCAACGACATCCCGCTGAGGTTTTCAATGATGTGCTGCAGGGTGATATAGTTCAGGCAACTGTATTGGAAATCGGTCTCGGGCTTGAAGTCGCGCTTGCAGGTGGCGATGTAATTCAGCAGCGCCTGCGGGTTGGGCGAGCCGTATTTCTTGGCCAGGGCGGCCGTAGGGCCGTAGGGCGGCAGGCCGGAGGTGTGCGTCAACAAATCAATGATGCGGATAGGCGTCCGGTGCTCCTCTATGTCTAAGTAATCCTGGTAACCGGGAATATAGCGGCTGACCGGGTCTTCCAGGCGCAATTGTCCGCGTTCTATCAGCATCCAGGTGCAGACAGCCGTCGACATGGCTTTGCTGCAGGAAGCCATGTCGAAAATCGTGTTTGTCGTCATCGGCACGGTGTCGGGATACACTTCCTTGTTGCCGTAAGCTTTCAGGTAGGCCATTTTCCCGTCGCGGACGACGGCCAGCACGGCGCCGGGAATTTCTTTTTCATTGATGGATTGCAGGATGGCACTGTCGGCATATTCCAGCAGTTTGGGGTCCATGCCTGCCTGCGCGGGGGTGATTCTCGGCAGTATACCCGCCTCGGCTTGGCAGGCCAGCAGGGCGGAGGCGAAGAGTGTTACAATGTATTTCATGTCTACTATCTATTATTAAATCTACGGCAAAGGTAGGTATTATTTAATGTCCGCTTTTGGAAAATCCATTGAAGTGCGTACTTTTGCCAATGAGATGCATAGATATGCAAAAAGTACAAGACTTATTTAAATCAAGAGAAAATGAAAAAGAAGTTTAGATGCACCGTATGCGGTTACGTGTACGAGGGCGATGCTGCCCCGAAAGAATGCCCTCTTTGCCATGCTCCTGCCAGCAAATTTGTGGAAGTTACAGAAGAAACGGGCAAACTGGAATTTGCCGACGGGCACGTGCTGGGCGTAGCCAAAGGTTGCGACGAAGAGATGCTCCGTGATTTGAACAGCCATTTCACCGGCGAGTGTTCGGAGGTCGGCATGTATCTGGCCATGAGCCGGCAGGCCGACCGTGAAGGCTATCCCGAAATAGCCGGCGCTTTTAAGCGCTACGCTTGGGAAGAAGCCGAACACGCCTCCAAGTTCGCCGAACTTTTGGGCGACTGCGTTTGGGACACGAAGACCAACCTCGAGAAACGCATGGCCGCCGAAGCAGGTGCCTGCGCCGACAAGAAGCGCATTGCCACACGCGCCAAAGCTTTGAACCTGGACGCTATCCACGACACCGTCCATGAGATGGCCCGCGACGAGGCCCGTCATGGGCACGGCTTTGAAGGCTTGTACAACCGCTACTTCAAGAAGTAAACGGGAAACTCCCTTCAAAAGGCGGGAAGAGGAACGGGAAAGACCGTTTTTCTTCCCGCTTTTTTGCCTGTGTACGTGTATGAAAAAACACTACTTTTGTCGGAACGAAAATACGGGAA
>JAISGW010000156.1 GCA_031262895.1 Tannerella sp.
GGCAGGGTAGGCGTCGTCCTCGCACAGGAAGGCGGGGAATCCGGTCCCGTTTCGCTCGAGCAGCTCTTCAACGCGGCCGTGTCGGCCAAGAAAGCATTTAAAGACTTGTTCCCTCTCTCAAACAACCAATAATATGGAAAAGAAATTCAGTTTTATACGCGTCAAATATCTGCTACAGGCCGATTGGATAGCCTACCGGTCCAGTGCTTTACGAACCATCGGCATACTGCTTATCATCTGGCTCTTCCTGCTCTGGCAAGTCTTGCCGCCGGTTTCCTCGGGTAACTTTTCCTTCGGCTTCTCTTACCAGGCCGTCTTCCAGGCCATGTTTTGGGGAGGCGGCTTTGTCACGTTGATTGCCTTTTGCCGCTTGGCCGGACGGAAGGTGTTCCGCTCCAAGGGCTTGTTCTACACGCTTCCTGCCAACAACTTGGAGAAGTATGTCTCCCTGCTTCTGGAAGGGCTGGCTTATTTCCTCAGCTTCCAATTCGTTTATTGGTTCGGCCTGATTGTATGGAAACTTATCTTTCCCGGCTCATTCGACTTGCCCTACAGTTTGATGACAATCCATGTCCGTGAATTGCAAGACCTGCATCTTTTCTTTTATGCCGCCATGTTCTTCCTCTCGGCCCTCTTTTTCCTTGCCCACCTGAGCATCCCCAAGCATCCCCTACTCATCGGCTTTGCCTTCATTTTCCTATACATGTTTGTCGTGGGGCAGGTGCTGAAGGGCATCTTGTTTTATCAGAACAAACTCTATGCAGGAGGGGTAAAGGACGACCGGCTCTTCACCTGCGGCTGGGCTTTGATGCTGTTTCTGGCAGCCATCTGGATTTTATATATCGCTTATTTGAAATTGAAGGAAAGGGAATTGCGATGAATTACGAGAGCAACGCATCCATCTTCGAGCAAATAGCCGACCGCGTTGGCGACCGCATCTTGGACGGGAAATATCAATCCGAAGGGCGTATTCCCTCTGTCAGAGACCTGGCCGTCGAGATGGGCGTGAACCCCAACACGGTGATGCGCTCTTTCGAGCGCCTGCAACAACACGGGGTCATTTACAACAAACGGGGCATCGGCTATTTCGTCGCCCCGGAGGCGAAGGACAAAATCCGTTGCATGAGACAGGAGCATTTTCTCCGTGAAGTGCTGCCCGCCGTTTTCAAGGAGATGCAGCTCCTCGGCTTCAATCCGGAGATACTGTCTGCCGCCTGGCAAACTTACCTATTGGCAAACCCTCAAAAAACGCATACAGATGAAACGGAGTGACAAACATTTGCTGGCCTTCTTTATCGCGGCCGTCGTGCTGCCCTTGCTTTGGCTGGCTTTCAACCTATATTAAAGACGCGCTTGCAAAAAAGCGGGTTTCTTTAGAACTCCACCAGGATGCGGAAATTCAGTTGCCGGCCTGTGAGGTAGTTGGGAATGGCATAAGGATGCCCTTGAACGTCGTTTATCCAAGTGTAGGAATTGGCGTTTTGTATATCGAAGAGATTGAAAGCGTCAATACCCAGCCAGATATTCTTCAAGTGCTCAAAGAGGGGGCGTTGCATCAGGGCGTCCCCTCTGCCGGCCAGGCGGTAAGAGAGGCCTATGTCCACGCGCCGGTAAGGGGTGGTGTGAAAGTATCCGCCCTCGTAACCTTGGTAAGGCGGGGTAACTGGCAGGCGGCCGGAAAGCATCATGCGCAGGTTCATCGACAGACGCCGATAACCAGGGAAATAATCCTGGAAGAAGAGCGAGAAGTTATAGCCCGGATTGTTGGGCAGCGGCGCCTTGGTGACACCCCGTATGGTTTGTTGTCCCTTCATCAGCGAAAGGCTTATCCAGGAATCCGTGCCCTGCACAAATTCGCCGAAGAACTTCATGTCGAGGCCGGCTGCATAGCCTTTGGCGCAATTCTCGCCGTAATAGTTCAGTTGCACGTTATCGACCGTGTAAGGGTTCAGGCGGTCTAATTTCTTGTAATAAAGTTCGGCCGTGAACTTAAAATTGCGGTCCATGAGTTTGAAGGCATAATCGCCGCCGAGGATGATTTGGGCGGAACGCTGCGATTTCAGCCCCTTGTTCAGGTGCACGCTGCGGTTGCCCTCGGCGTCGGTGCTGATTTGCCTCAGTTCCTTGTAGAAAGGGGGCTGATAGTAAAGGCCGCCCGCCAGGCGGAAGGTGAAATTCTGGTTGCGGTTGGGAATGAAGCCCAGCGAAGCCCTGGGACTGAAGATGAATTCGTCGTTGTAATTCCAATAGCTTCCACGCAGCCCCCCGATGAGAGTGAACAGACCCTGCGGCGTACGGAACTTGAAAGCATCTTGAAGATAGCCGGACAAGCGGAGGCTGTTCACGCGGTCTTCGGCGTAAAGATTGGAAAAGACATGCAGGGCGTCGGCCGTATGAGGCAGGGAATAGCCTGCCGAGTCGCGCATTTCCCATTCGGCGGTCCGGTCGGCGATACGCTCCATCTGCGCCGTGGCACCCCATTGCAGCTTGTTGGCTTTCAAGCGCAACATGCCGTAATGCCCGACATTGGCCACCACGGCATGCAGGCGGTCGCGGGCGTGTTCCATGTAATTGCCCAGCGTCAGGGGGGAAATCCCGTCCGAAGTTTCTTCGTCATTGATGAAATAGTCGCCGGAGATGTCGTAGGATTCGCTTTCGAGGCTGTTGAAAGCGGAGGCCGAAAAGCCGAATTCCTTATTCGCGTCGGGCGTGTATTTTAAGGTAAGGGCGCCGAACTGCGTCTGGAAGCGGTCTTTCTCCTGTCCGTCGAAATAAACAGTGAAATTAGTGACATTGTCGCCCGTTCCGAAGGAGGTGGAGCGGGTATGCGGGATGAAACGGTAATTGTTGGAGGCCAGGTTACCGAGGAAATCCGCCTCCCAATGTGGCGCAAGCCGGTAAGTCATGTAAGTCTGCAAATCCATGAAGACCGGCTGGTAATCGGCCTGGGTCTGCATGGTGCCTAAAAGGGAGCGGGTCGTCTTATAACGGATGCCCGTCACCTGCGTGAACTTCCCGGAAGCGCTGCCCACGTAGGCATTGAGGCCGAGAAGGCTGGCGGCTACAGAACCTTCCAAGGCTTTGGGCTTCTTGTAGGTGATGTCGAGCACCGAACTCATCTTGTCGCCGTATCGCGCCTCGAAGCCGCCAGCGGAGAAGTTGACCGACTGTGTCAGTTCGGGGTTGACGAAGCTCAGACCTTCCTGCTGGCCGGAGCGCACCAGCAAGGGGCGGAAAACTTCCAGCCCGTTGACATAGATAAGGTTCTCGTCATAGCTCCCGCCGCGCACCGAATACTGCGAGCTGAGTTCGTTGTTGCTGGAAACGCCGGCGTAAGTGACTACCAAGCTTTCTATGCTGCCTCCGGCCGGGTCGGGAAGCAACTTTATCTGGTCGGCCTGTATATGCTGCATCGTGCTGATTTGCCGCCGTGAGGCCGTGACCGAGACGCCCCCGAGGTCGAAGGAGGCGGGATTCATCTGCACGTTCAGCCGCAGGTCGCCCTTGGCATGGGGGATAATCCGCTCGGCCTTGTTGTAGCCCAAGCAAGAGAAAACCAAGGTCAGCGAGTCGCCCGGGCTGGCTTTCAGGCTATAGAAACCTTTTTCATTCGTCATGGCGCCTTCCAGGCTCTTTTTCACCTGCACCAGCACCAACTCCACGGGGTTGCCGTCGGCGTCGTGCACATAGCCGCTGACGCGTATGCGCCCCTGTGCCGCCAGGCGGAAAAAAAGGCACAGCAGCAGTAAGCCCAATGCGCCCTTACGAAGGATACCATTTCCATGCATATTGCTTGAATAACGAAAAAATAGTCTTCTCCG
>JAISGW010000179.1 GCA_031262895.1 Tannerella sp.
CTACCATCTTCATCTCCTACACTGGAGAATCTCTTGACTACAAGCTTCCCCTACTTAAGGCATTGGAAGCCGTTAACAAGGCGGCCACGGCGGTCTGCCATTATTTCAACCCCGAAGTGCGCAAGGTCTACGCCTATCTGGGTTGGGAACAGGAATACTTCCTGGTGGACGAAGGGCTTTATGCGGCCCGTCCCGACCTGCTGCTCACCGGCCGTACGCTGATGGGGCACGAAAGTTCAAAGAACCAGCAACTCGAAGACCATTATTTCGGCGCCATCCCTACCAGGGTCAAGGAATTCATGAAAGAAGTGGAAATTGAGGCTTGGAAATTAGGCATTCCTCTGAAAACACGCCACAACGAAGTGGCGCCGAACCAATTCGAAATGGCTCCCGTCTATGAGGAATGCAACTTAGCCAACGACCACAACCTGCTTGTTATGAGTTTGATGCGCGCCATAGCCCGCAAACACGGCTTCCGCGTCCTGCTGCATGAGAAACCCTTCAAGGGCATTAACGGTTCGGGCAAGCATAACAACTGGTCGCTGGGTACCGACACCGGCATCGCGCTGATGGCACCGGGAAAGACCGATGCCGACAACCTGCGCTTCATCACCTTCATCGTCAATGTGCTCAAGGCCGTGCATCGCCACAATGCCTTGTTGAAGGCCAGCATCGCTTCGGCCAACAACGCCCATCGCCTCGGTGCAAACGAGGCACCCCCTGCCATCATCTCCTGCTTCCTCGGCACACAAATATCGAACTTGCTCGAAAGCCTGGCCTCCAGTCCCGAATCGCACGACGTCACCGTGAAAGGCAAGCAAGGTTTCAACCTGCATATCGGGCGTATCCCCGAGCTGCTGCTCGACAACACCGACCGCAATCGCACCTCGCCTTTCGCCTTCACCGGCAACCGTTTCGAATTTCGCGCCGTGGGTTCCGAGGCGAACTGCGCCGCCGGCATGCTGGTACTCAACGCCGCCGTAGCCGAACAGCTCACTTTCTTCAAACAGGAAGTCGACGCCAAGATGGCCGCCGGAAAAGAGACCTTCCCCGCCATCCTCGAAGTCCTGCGCAAGGACATCAAGGATTGCGAAGCCATCCATTTCGACGGCAACGGCTATTCCGACGCATGGAAAGCCGAGGCTAAGCGCCGCGGGCTGGACTGCGAGACCAGCGTCCCCCTCATCATTGACGCCTATCTCTCCGAACCCTCTATCCGGCTTTTCGAATCAACCGGCGTAATGAGCCGCAAGGAACTTGTTGCCCGCAACGAAGTGAAATGGGACATGTACACCAAGAAAATCCAAATTGAGGCCCGCGTGTTGGGCGACCTGGCCATGAACCATATCATCCCCATCGCCACACGCTACCAATCCACGTTGATAGACAACGTCTACAAGATGCGCGGCCTCTTCCCCAACGAAAGGGTCACGCAGATGTCCAAGCACAATCTCGAAATCATAGAGGACATCAGCAAGCACATCTGCTTCATCAAGGAAAAGGTTGACGAAATGGTAAACGCACGCCGCGAAGCCAACAAAATCGAGGGCGAACGTGCCAAGGCCATCGCCTACCACGACAAAATCTTCCCCATGTTTGACAAGATACGTTATCATATCGACAAACTGGAGCTGGTGGTCGACGATGAGATGTGGACGTTGCCGAAGTACCGGGAACTGCTCTTCATCCGTTAGAACGGGAAAAGAGAATGCTTTGCCATAGCTGACGAAAGCCGGGCGCCGGGGAATTTTCTTCCGGTTCCCGGTTTTTTCTTTACATTCGCGGCCTTATGATACGTATACAAGACATATTGGACGAATTGGAAAAACTGGCCCCGCTTTCCTGGCAGGAAGATTTTGACAATGCCGGCCTGCAAGTAGGCGATGCCTCACAGGAAGCGCGTGCCGCCTTGCTCTGCGTCGACGTGACGGAAGAAGTTGTAGACGAAGCCCTCCAAAAGGCCTGCAACCTGATTGTTTCCCATCACCCGCTGGCTTTTCGCCCCTTCAAATCGCTCACGGGGAAAACCTACGTGGAACGTTGCCTGATGAAAGCCTGCAAAGAAGGCCTTTGCATCTATGCCGCCCACACCAACCTTGATAATGCGCCCGGCGGCGTCAACTACCAAATGGCCTCCATGCTCGGCTTGGAAAACGTGCGCATCCTAAGCCCGGACCCGCAAAAGGGCGGCGCCGGTTCGGGAGCCATCGGCGAACTTCCCGCCGATGAAGCCGCACTTGACTTCCTGCTCCGCCTGAAAAACGTCTTCCATCTTGCAGCACTCAAGCATTCCGCCTTGCCCGCGAAGCCCTTGCGCCGCATTGCCCTATGCGGCGGCAGTGGCGCCTTCCTCTGGAAAGAAGCCCTCCAAGCCGGTGCCGATGCCTTCGTCACCGGCGAAGCCAAATACAACGACTTCTTCGACGTTGAAGGGCGCATCTTGCTGGCAGCCATCGGCCATTACGAATCGGAAGCCTGCACAAAAGAGCTGTTCCAATCAATCATATCAAAAAAATTCCCTACTTTTGCGCTGTATTTTTCGCGTCTGAATTCAAACCCAGTAAAATATTTATAAGCAAAATGGCAAAGAAAACTGCTGTAGAAAAAGAATACACGGTAGAAGAGAAATTGTCGACCCTGTACAAGTTGCAAAGCATGCTCACGGAAATCGACAAAATCAAAACCCTCCGCGGTGAGCTTCCTCTCGAAGTGCAGGACTTGGAAGACGAAATAGCCGGACTGGAAACCCGCCTGCACAATTACCAAGCCGAAATCAAGAACTTTGAATCGGCAACTATTTCCCAAAAAAGCAAGATAAACGAGGCCACCGGCCTGATTGAACGTTATAAAACGCAACTTGACAACGTACGAAACAACCGCGAATTCGACAATTTGTCCAAAGAAATCGAATTCCAAGGACTTGAAATCGAATATGCGGATAAGAAAATACGTGAATACAGCGAAGCGGCCGCTTCCAAAAGGGCAGAAATAAACGAGCTGGCCGAGACGCTTGACGGGCGTCGTGCCGACTTGGAACAGAAAAAAGGCGAATTGGATGCCATCGTTTCCGAGACGAAACAGGAAGAAGAAAAACTGCGCGAAAAGGCCAAAAAGCTCGAAACTGCCGTAGAACCCCGCCTGTTGGCCGCCTTCAAACGCATCCGCAAGGGTGCCCGCAACGGCTTGGCCATTGTTTATATCCAGCGTGACGCCTGCGGTGGTTGCTTCAATAAAATACCGCCTCAGAAGCAAATGGACATCAAGCTCCGAAAGAAAATCATCGTATGTGAATATTGCGGGCGCATCCTGATAGACCCCGAACTGGCTGGCGTAAAGGAATAAGCGCGGGGATTTCCCTGTTGGATTCAAAGTAGGAGCATGTTTTTTTAAGGCGGGCTATTGCATATTCAAATAAAGCCTGTATCTTTGCACCGCTTTTCGGAGGAAGGGCGTTAAACAAAAAAGGGGTGTGTTAGTTCAGCTGGTTAGAATGCCTGCCTGTCACGCAGGAGGTCACGGGTTCGAGTCCCGTACACACCGCAAAAAGAAGGGGATTATCCGTAAGGTTAGTCCTCTTCTTCTTTTTTGCAAAAGATGGGGGAAAAGCCCTATCTTTGCGAACAATTAAACGATACAAACCTTAGCGTATAGCGTATGATGAATCGGCAAGGTTCAGGATTCTGGAACAGCATCCCCGCTGTCACCAAAAACCTGATAATTATAAACATATTGTTCTGGCTGGCGTCCATAGTACTCCCGAAAACGACCGGCATAGATGTGACAGATTGGTTGGGGCTACATGTCCCCGGCGCTCATCATTTCAACCTCATCCAAATTGTGTCGTACATGTTCTTGCACGATCCTTCCGGCGTCACTCACATCCTGTTCAACATGTTCGCCGTATGGATGTTCGGGCGTATTCTCGAATACGAATGGGGCGGGAAACGTTTTCTTATCTATTATTTGGTCACGGGCATGGGTGCGGGCTTGGTCAATATCATGGTAGCCCTCATCCGTATTCATTTGGTGGAACGGGGCATGGACAGTTTGGCCATAGAATCGGTCTACCGTGAAGGTTGGAGTGCCTTGTCCCAAGGGAAAAACTTTATCGACCCGTCCATGGGCCAACTTAACCTGTTGCTCAACTCCACGACCATAGGTGCTTCGGGAGCCGTGTTCGGTATCCTGCTTGCCTTCGGAATAAAATATCCCG
>JAISGW010000197.1 GCA_031262895.1 Tannerella sp.
CGCGAACAACGCATCGTCTTCATCCACGGCAAGGGCGACGGAGTGCTGCGCGCCGCCATCGAAAGGGAACTGAAGACGAAATACAAGAATTGCAGTTACCAGGACGCCTCCTTCCGCGAATACGGCTTCGGGGCGACTTTGGTGACCATACACCAGGCGCAATGATAGAAACCGAACGCAAGTTCCTTGTCAAAGGCGATTTCCTCTCGGGCGCCGTCGCCTCCCGCCGCATCACCCAGGGTTACCTCTGCGCTGACAGCGGCCGCAGCGTGCGCGTGCGCATCTCCGGTGAAAAGGCGTATATAACTATCAAAGGCCCCTCCGATGCAAAGATGTGGAGCCGTTACGAGTTCGAACAGGCCATCCCCCTAAACGATGCGGAAGCCCTGATGAGGCTTTGCCTGCCCGGTCTTGTCGACAAGGTGCGCTATAACGTTCCTTTCGCCGGATATACCTGGGAAGTCGATGTCTTCCATGGGGAAAATGAGGGCCTCGTCGTGGCCGAAATTGAACTGCCTTCCGAAGAGACGGATTTCGAACTTCCCCCCTGGGCCGGTAAGGAAGTGACGCTTGACAAACGTTACTATAATTCCATGCTTGCCCGCCAGCCTTATAAAAGCTGGTAAACTGTCAGGGAATATGAGAAATTATGTACTTTTGCCCAATCTCTGAGCCAATAAACTTAATGATAAAAATAAAGTATGGAAGAGCAAACATTTGAAATGGTCGCCAAAACCTTGTACGGTTTGGAAGAAGTCCTGGCCGACGAACTTATCGCCTTGGGGGCTGACAACGTACAAATCGGCCGACGGATGGTTTCCTTCACTGGCGACAAAGCCATGCTCTACAAAGCGAATTTCTATTGCCGGACGGCCTTGCGCATCCTCAAGCCGATCTATTCTTTTAAGGCAAAAGACGCCGACACGGTGTATGAGAAGGTAAAGGAAGTGCCGTGGGAGAAATACCTTACCCTCGAAACCACCTTTTCCATTGACCCCGTTATTTATTCGGAAGATTTCAACCATTCCCGTTTCGTGGCCTACAAGACAAAGGACGCCATAGCCGACTACTTCACCGAGAAATGCGGCAAAAGGCCTTCCGTGCGCATCAATAATCCCGATTTGTATATCAATATCCACATATCGCACGACGACTGTACGCTCTCCATCGATTCCTCCGGCGAAAGCCTGCACAAGCGGGGCTACCGCGTGGGACAGACCGAGGCGCCGCTGAATGAAGTGCTGGCCGCCGGCATGATTATGCTTACCGGATGGAAGGGCGATACCAATTTCGTCGACCCCATGTGCGGCTCTGGCACCCTGCTGATAGAGGCCGCCATGATAGCCCTTAATATCGCTCCGGGCGTGTACCGACGCTCCTTCGCCTTCGAGAAATGGAACGACTTTGACGCCGAACTCTTCGAAAACATTTATAACGACGAGAGCAGCGAACGTGAATTCCATTTCCAATGTTACGGCAGCGACGTTTCCCCCATAGCCATAGAAACGGCACGGCAGAATGTCAAGAATGCCGGCTTGTCGAAATACATCCATTTGGAAGTGAAACCCTTCCAGCAGTACGCCGAAGCTCCGCAGCCCGGCATATTGGTGACTAACCCGCCTTATGGCGAACGCCTCTCCATGCGCAACCTGACGGAACTTTATGCGATGATTGGCGAACGCCTGAAGCACGTCTTCCCCGGCTACGACGCCTGGATACTCAGCTACAAGGACGAATGCTTCGAACAAATCGGCCTGCGCCCCAGGGAACGCTACAAGCTGATGAACGGCGCTCTTGAATGCGAATACCGTTGTTACGCGCTTTTCGAGGGGAAAAACAAAGAATACAAAAAACGACTTTATAATTCATAAGTTCATCATGAACATCTTACTCTTAGGCTCCGGGGGGCGTGAACATGCCCTGGCCTGGAAGCTCAAGCAAAGCCCGAAAACCGGACGCCTGTTCGTGGCGCCGGGCAATGCGGGTACGGCCGACGTAGCCGAGAACCTGCCTTTTGGCGCCACGGATTTTGAGGCTATAAAGAAGGCCTGCCTCGAAAATGACATACAAATGGTCGTCGTCGGGCCGGAAGAACCCTTGGTCAAGGGCATTTACGATTTCTTCCGTCAAGACTCGGCCCTGCAACATATCCCCCTGATAGGCCCGAGCCGCGAAGGCGCCCGCTTGGAAGGCAGCAAGGATTTTGCCAAGGCCTTCATGCAAAGGCACGGCATCCCCACAGCCGCCTACCGTAGCTTCACCGCTGCAGAGGAAGCGGAAGCCGCCGATTATCTGGGTACCCTGCAAGCCCCCTACGTGCTGAAGGCCGACGGTTTGGCCGCCGGTAAGGGCGTGCTCATCCTCGACAAGCTTGAGGAGGCGCGTCGGGAACTCGGCGCCATCTTGGACGAGGGGCGCTTCGGTGAAGCCGGCAACAAGGTGGTCATCGAAAGCTTCCTGAAAGGTATAGAATGCTCCGTCTTCCTCCTGACCGACGGTGAGCACTATCTCACCCTTCCCGTGGCCAAGGATTACAAACGTCTCGGCGAAGGTGGCACCGGCCCCAATACCGGCGGCATGGGCGCCGTCTCGCCCGTACCCTTTGCCGATAAGGCCTTCCTGCAAAAGGTCGACGAGCGCATCTCCCGGCCCACCGTGGAAGGCTTGCGCGCCGAAGGCATAGACTACAAGGGCTTCATCTTCCTGGGGCTGATGAATGTGGACGGGGACCCTTACGTAATCGAATACAATTGCCGGATGGGTGACCCGGAAACCCAAGTCGTGATGCCGCGCATCTGCAACGACCTGGTCGTGCTCCTCGAGGCCGTCACTTCGGGCACCCTCGACCGGCACACCCTGATTAAAGACCCCCACGCCGCCGTGACCGTCGTCCTGGCCAGCGGAGGCTATCCCGGCACTTACGCCAAAGGATTGCCCATCACCGGTATTCCCGAGGCCGTTCCGGGCGATTTCATCGCCTTTCACGCGGCCACGACGGGCAAGCCTGGCGACCTGCGTACCAACGGCGGACGGGTGCTTTCCGTCAGTGCCAACGGCTCCGATTTCCATGAAGCACGGAACAGGGCTTACGAGGTGGCCGCAGGCATCCATTTCGAAAACATATATTACCGCAAAGACATAGGCCTTGATTTGTAGGAGCGGAGATGGCGAAGATTGAACGGCTTCCCAACCTGATCATGCTGGGCGCGGTCGCCCTCCTGTTTTGGCTGATGGGTTATGGGGGTAGCATAGGCTTTCCCCTCCACAGTGGGGCGACCGACCCGCTGCTCTGGCAATGGCTGGCCGCGCGGATTCCTTCAAAAACAGTCGCCTACGCCCTCGGCATCTTCTTCGTACTGGCCGGTGCCTTCTGCCTGCAACGGATGAACTACGTTCTCATCATCATCCGCGAAAAAACCTATCTCCCCCTCTTCTTCTATATCCTCCTGTCCAGTTGCGACCTCCGCTTCCAGTCTTTCCATCCTTCCTCGGTAGCGACTTTTTG
>JAISGW010000213.1 GCA_031262895.1 Tannerella sp.
TGCTCTTCGGCACCCTGCTCCTCTGCGTGGGCCTGATAGCCTTCGTCATTTATTGCGGCATGGACAAACGCTTAGACAGCTCGCTGGGCATCACGCGCGAAAACAGCGCCGAAGCCGGCTTCCAAATCAAGGACTTGAAGTTAGTGCTCACCAACAAGGGGTTCTGGCTGATTGCCCTCCTCTGCGTGCTCTTCTATTCGGGTGTCTTCCCCTTCCTGAAATTCGCCGCCACCCTGATGCAGGACAAATACAACGTCTCGCCCGAATACGCCGGACTTATCCCCAGCCTGCTTCCCTTCGGAACCATCTTGCTTACCCCACTCTTCGGCAACGTGTACGACCGCATCGGCAAGGGCGCCACGCTGATGATTATCGGCTCGGTAATGATGATAGCCGTGCATGCCCTTTTCGCCGCGCCCATTTTGAATGTATGGTGGTTTGCCATCATCGAAATTATCGTCCTCGGCATCGCCTTCTCGCTGGTGCCTTCGGCCATGTGGCCTTCCGTTCCGAAAATCATCCCGCAACACTTGCTGGGTTCGGCCTACGCCCTGATTTTCTACGTGCAGAACATCGGCCTCGCCTTGGTTCCGGCCTTGATCGGCTGGGTGCTGGGCAAATACGGGACGACCGTCACGCCTCAAGGCGTGCATTATAACTATACCTATCCGATGTGCGTCTTCACGCTCTTCGGTATCCTGGCCGTCGTGGTCGCCCTCCTGCTGAAAAGGGAAGACAAGAAGAAAGGCTACGGTCTGGAGCAGCCCAACATCAAGAAATGATTTGTTTTCCTAACGCGAAGATAAACTTGGGTCTCAATGTCGTGGGTTGCCGTGCAGACGGATTCCACGACATTGAGACCGTCTTTTACCCCATCCCCTTGCGCGAAGCCTTGGAGATTGTGCCGGCCGACGCCTTTTCCTTCACGCAAACGGGCATTCCCGTTGATGCACCTACGGAAAAGAATCTGGCCGTCAAAGCCTATCGCCTTTTTGCCGAAACCTATCCCCTACCCCCTTTGGCCGTTTACCTGCGCAAGGCCATCCCTTTCGGTGCCGGTTTGGGCGGCGGTTCGGCCGACGCGGCCTTTATGCTCAAATTGCTCAACGATTTTACAGGACAAGGCTTGGACGTGGAAAAGCTGGAGACTCTGGCCGCCCGTTTGGGTGCCGACTGCCCCTTCTTCATCCGCAACCATCCCGTCTTCGCCAGCGGCACGGGCAATGTCTTTGAGCCGGTCGAACTGAACCTCTCCGGCCTTTACTTAGTCTTGGTCAAGCCTGACCTGGCCGTATCCACAGCCCAAGCCTACGCGGAATTAAAACCAAAAGCCCCGGCCCTTTCCCTGAAGGCCATCATCCGCCGCCCCCTTGAGGAATGGCGCGAATGGATGGGCAACGACTTCGAAGCGACCGTTTTCCGCCGCTTCCCCGCCATCGCCGCCATCAAGGAAAAATTATACGAGGAAGGCGCCCTTTATGCCTCCATGTCCGGCTCCGGCTCCTCCGTATTCGGCCTTTTCAAACAAGCGGCTCGCCTGGAGGACAAATTTCCTACCTGTTTCTGCCGCTGCCTAAGCCTTTAGGCTATTCGCGGCCGAGATACTCGTCTACCGTCTCGTTGAGGAAGCGGTTGAAAGGAACCTGCTCCTTGAAAATATCCACAACCTTATCCATCCATCCCTTTTTCAGGAAAAAACTGTCGGGTTTGAACGTGCTGACGCAATAGTATTTGTGCCGCAGCCAATCGTCGTGCGCGAAATCGGGCGGAAAACCGGCGGGCAGGCGTTTGAGCATGTCCTCCTCGCCCAGTCCGTCGGGATAGGCAGCCTTGAAAGAAGGCTTTTCCAAAATGGCGAGAAATTCGTCGCAGCGCTCGTATATGTCGCGGCGGAGCATCTTGAGCAGGCGGGGGTCCGGCCCCCACACGCCGCCCGACAACATGCAGGAACCCGGCTGTATATGCAGGTAATAGCCGCCGCGGGGGCTGCGATGCCCGCCTCCGGCCGCGATAAAGGCGCCGTAATGGGTCTTGTAAGGCATCTTGTTCGGCGAAAAACGGATGTCCCGGTAAATACGAAAAGCGCAATCTGCGGCTTCTACTCCGGAGATTTCCGGGTCGAAGGCGGCCATACGCCCAATCAGCTCCTGCACGTAAGCGAGGAAAGTGGCGCGGGTGCTCTCGTAACGGCTTTTGTTCGCCTGAAACCAGGGGCGCTCGTTGTTGGCGGCCAAGTCTTTCAGGAACTGTAAGATTTCTTCCATGATAAATTGAATATGATTTGTTTTTTCAGGGGGTATCTAAAAGGAAAAAGTATCCCGGGAGAACAGCTCAGGCGCCGTCTCTCCCGGGATATTTTTAAAACTTGTGCTTCAAAGTGTAGGCCTCCAGCGTAGCCTTGCCCTTGATGGCCTTGGTAAAGGCCTGGAAGGCAGGAGAGGCATTGTGCGCGTTGATGGCGCTTTGCGACTTCCAATACTCGATGAAGGTGTACTTCAGGGGGTCTTTCACATCTTGGTACAGGTTGTAATCAATGTTGCCGGCATCCTTGTGCGTGGCGGCTACCACGTCTTGGAAAGCCTTTTCAACAGCGGCCTGCTCGGCCTTCTTGACGGTTACATGGGCCACGATGACGAGGATGTCGCCGGCGGGAGCCTTTTGTTCGACCACACGAACGGTGTCGTGCACAACTGTAGGAGCAGCCGCCTGTTGCGGCGCCTGCTTGCAGGAGAACAGCAGGAAGGCCGGGCAAAGCGCGACACTCCACAACAGATTCTTCACTACTTTTTTCATACGAATTTTAATTTGTTATTTAATTAGCAACACGGCCTCAACTGTTTGAAGAAGTCGTTGCCTTTATTATCTACGAGGATGAAGGCGGGGAAGTTTTCCACCTCTATTTTCCAGATGGCTTCCATGCCCAGTTCGGGGTATTCGAGGCATTCCACCTTTTTGATGCTTTCCTGCGCGAGGATGGCCGCCGGGCCGCCGATGCTGCCGAGGTAAAAGCCGCCATGCTTCTGGCAGGCGTCGGTCACCTGCTGCGTACGGTTGCCCTTGGCAATCATGATGAGGCTGCCGCCGTTTTCCTGAAATTCCTCCACGTAGGGGTCCATGCGGTTGGCCGTCGTCGGGCCGAAGGAGCCTGAAGGCATGCCCTTCGGCGTCTTGGCCGGGCCGGCATAGTAAATCGGGTGGTCCTTGATGTATTGGGGAAGCCCTTGTCCGGCGTCGAGGCGTTCTTTCAACTTCGCGTGGGCGATGTCGCGGCCTACGATGATGGTGCCGCTCAATGACAAGCGGGTGGCCACGGGATATTTGTCGAGTTCTTTCAGGATGTCGGCCATCGGCTGGTTGAGGTCAATTTTCACGCCCTCGCCGTCGCCGGCCTTGCGGTACTTTTCAGGAATCAGGCGGCCCGGATTGGTCTCCATCTTCTCTATCCATACGCCTTCGCCGTTGATTTTGGCCTTGATGTTGCGGTCGGCCGAGCAGGAGACGCCCAAGCCCACAGGGCAGGAGGCACCGTGGCGCGGCAAGCGGATGATGCGCAGGTCGTGGGCGAAATATTTGCCGCCGAACTGGGCGCCGAGACCGATTTTATAGGCTTCCTCCAGCACCTGCTTCTCTAATTCCAGGTCGCGGAAGGCTTGTCCGCCCTCGTTGCCGTGGGTGGGCAGGCTGTCGTAATAATGCGCCGAAGCCAGCTTCACCGTCTTGAGGTTCATCTCGGCCGAGGTGCCGCCAATGACAAAGGCGATATGGTAAGGCGGGCAGGCGGCCGTGCCCAGGGTCTTCATCTTTTCCACTAAGAAAGGAAGCAGCTTCTGGGGCGTCAGCAGCGCCTTGGTCTCCTGATAGAGGTAGGTCTTGTTGGCCGAGCCTCCGCCTTTGGCCACGCAAAGGAACTTGTATTCGTTGCCCTTGACGGCGTAAAGGTCGATTTGCGCCGGCAGGTTGCAGCCCGTATTGACTTCCTTATACATGTCGAGGGGGACGTTTTGCGAATACCGGAGGTTGTCCTCGGTGTAAGTCTCGTAAACGCCGTGCGAAAGGGCTTCCTCGTCGTTGCCTTCGGTCCACACCCGGTGGCCTTTCTTGCCTACGATGATGGCCGTGCCCGTATCCTGGCAGAAGGGCAGCCGGCCCTTGGCCGAAACTTCCGCGTTGCGGAGGAAGGTGAGCGCAACGAACTTGTCGTTCTCGCTGGCTTCCGGGTCGGAAAGGATTTTCGCCACTTGTTCCTGGTGGGAAGGGCGCAGGAAGAAGGCTACGTCGTGAAAAGCCGCCTTCGACAGCGCCGTCAGCGCCTCGGGGGCAATCTTCAGCACTTCCTCCCCGTCCAGTTTGACGGACTTTACATATTCCTTACTGTCGGGAAGCAGATAATACTCGGTCGTATCCTTGCCTACAGGAAATGGCTCCTGATACTTAAAAGAAGGTGTTGCCATAGAGATGTATTTTTGTATTTGTTAAATTGTCCTTGCTTTTCGAAGCGCAAAAGTACGAAATCATTGAATAAGACGATTAGTTATAAGTTATGAGTTATGAATTATGAGTTAGGGCAAAGCCGCGCCGTGAAAAAATTCACAGGCTCCCCCAAGCGCAGGGAAGGTCGTGAAAAAATTCACAGGCTTCCCCGAGGCCCGGGGGAGGTCGTGAAAAAATTCACGGCCCCTAATCCGCATTTAACGGGAAAGTTTCAAGGCTTTTGCCGGATGATTGGTGGTGAGGAAGTCCGCCTTTTCCTTGATGAAGCGTTTCATGTCGTCCGGCTTGTCCACCGTCCATACATTGACGGTCAAGCCCAAGCGGTGGGCTTCTTTTATCCATTCGGGATGCTTGTCGAAGACGGTCTGGTTGTAATCAATGCCCGTCCAGGTAGAGTCCTTCACAGCTTGCGGCGCAAGGTCGCCTCCCAGGTAAGAGACGGAGGCCGCAGGCTGCAGGCGGCGCAGTTCGCTGCAGGCATTCCGGCTGAAGGAGATGTACTCGGTCTGCGCTTCCATCTGATGCGCCCGAACCAGCTCGACGACCTTGGCCGTGAGGCAATCCTCGTCCTGTTTCGTGGCCTGCGCCTTTATTTCCAGTATCAGTTGTGTGCCCTTGCAAACCTTGCCGTGCACCAAGTATTGCTCCAAGGTCGGGAGGATTTCGCCGTTGGAGAGGCGCAAATCGCGCAGCAGGGCGAAGGGTGTCTGTTCGATGAGATAGCCGTCTATAGTCGGGTCGTGGTTGACGACGACCCGCTTGTCGGAGGTCAGGTTGACGTCGAATTCGGAGCCGTAAGCGCCCAGTTCGTGGGCCATATAAAGAGAAGCCACCGAATTTTGGGCGGCGCCGGGAGCTTTCCAATAGCCGCGATGGGCGATGATTTTAGTTTGCGCCTGCAGGCTGCCGCAAAGGAGCAGCAAGCCCAGCAAGGGCAAAAGGGAAATTGTTCTTTTCATATACATTTATATTAGGTCATTGCTTGGAATTTTCCAGCTCCTCCTTCAGGTAGGGGGCCGTGAAGCTGCCCGTGCCGGCGGCGGCGCAGAGGGCTTCGGGCGTGCCGCAGAACAAGACCCGGCCGCCGTTGCGCCCGCCTTCCGGCCCCATGTCGATGAGGTAGTCGGCGCATTTAATGATGTCGAGGTTATGCTCGATGACGATGACCGTGTTGCCCTTGTCGACCAGTTTGTTCAAGACGGCGAGCAGGGCGTTGATGTCTTCGAAGTGCAGGCCGGTAGTCGGCTCGTCGAGGATATAAAGCGTCTTGCCGGTATCCTTCTTCGAGAGTTCGGTGGCCAGCTTGACGCGCTGATTCTCGCCGCCCGAAAGGGTGCTGGCCGGCTGCCCCAGCTTGATGTAACCTAAGCCCACGTCTTGCAGCACCTTCACCTTGTCGAGGATGCGGGGCACGTTCTCGAAAAATTCCACAGCCATATTGATCGTCATGTCGAGGACGTCGGCAATGGATTTCCCTTTGTAGCGAACCTCCAAAGTTTCCCGATTGTAGCGTTTGCCGTGGCATTCGTCGCATGGAATATAGACGTCGGGCATGAAATTCATAGCGATCGTTTTGTATCCGT
>JAISGW010000214.1 GCA_031262895.1 Tannerella sp.
ATGAAGGCGGCTTTGTCGGTCGGGAGCAAGCTGCCCCAGTAGTGGAGAATGCCTGTTTCGGCAGCCACGGCACGGGCGGCCGATTCGTTGTCGCCCGTCAGGAGGCAGGTCTCTACGCCCTCTGCCTGCAAGCGGGCAACGGCTTCGGCCGAGCCTTCCTTCAGCCGGTCGCTGATGCCGACTACGGCCAGCGCCTTTTCGCCGTCGGCCAGCCAGACGAGCGTACGGGCCTGCTGCTCCAAGCGGTTCGCCTCGCTTTCCAAAGCCGAGGGGATGCGGATTTGATGCTCGTGCAGCAGTTGGCGGTTCCCCGCGTAATAGCTTTTGCCGGCCACTTTGCCGCAGACGCCCCGGCCGACCAGGTTTTCGAAGGCTTCTACAGGCTCCGGCTTCGACACATCGGGTGCCAGGAAACGGACGATGGCTTCGCCTATAGGATGGGAAGCCTGTCGCTCCAACGCATAAAGGACGGCTTTGTGTTGTTCGTCCTCCTCCAAGCCATAGCTATGCATCACTTCCGGCCGCCCTTCGGTAAGGGTGCCGGTCTTATCGAGCACGACGACTTGGATTTTCCTTGCTGTCTCCAAGCTTTCGGCGTCTTTTATCAGAATGCCCTGCTTGGCCGCTTTGCCTATGCCTACCGTGACGGCGGTGGGCGTGGCTAATCCCAACGCGCAGGGACAGGCGATGACCAGTACGGTGATGGCAGCCAACAGGCCGTGGTCGAAACCTCCGGCTCCGCCCAGCCCCCACCATAGGAAGAAGCTGAGCAGGGCTATGCCCAGGATGCAGGGCACGAAAACGGCGGCTATCCGGTCGGTCAATTTTTCCACCGGCGCCCGGCTACCCTGCGCCTCTTCCACCAAACGAATGATTTGCCCGAGCAAGGTGGTCTTGCCCACTTTCTCGGCTGAGACACGCAGGCTGCCTTGCTGGTTGATGGTGCCGGCATACACTTTGTCGCCGGCATCCTTGGCCAGTGGCAAAGGCTCCCCATTGAGCATACTCTCGTCTACATAAGAACGGCCTGCTTTTACTCGGCCGTCTACCGGCATCTTTTCGCCGGGCCTGATCAGGAGTAAGTCGCCCGGCCGGATGTCGGCCACGGGCATTTCCCGCAAAACGTCTCCCGCCTCTATCTTCGTGACGGTTTTCGGCTGCAATCCCATCAGTTCGCGGATAGCCGAGGAGGCCTTGCCTTTGGCTCGCTCTTCCAGATAACGGCCTAAAAGGATGAAGGCGATAATGACGGCCGAAGCCTCGAAATAGACATGCGGCTCCAAGTTGCGTGAGCGCCAGAAGTCGGGGAAGAACAGGTTAAACAGGCTGAACAGGTAAGCCATGCCGGTGCTGAGCGCCACCAAGGTGTCCATATTGGCGCTGCCGTGGCGCAGTTGCTTCCAGGCGCGCACAAAAAAGCCGCCTCCGAAAACGAAGACGACCGGCGTGGCCAAGAACCATTGGACGACGGCAGACAAAGTGCTCCCGCCAAAGATAAGGTTGGCCGTAAGAATAGGCAGGCAAAGCCCTATCGCCCATACGACCCTCGCCTTTGCGGAAAGACCTTCCGCCGTCGAGGGAGGGCGGTCGTCCGTGCCTTCTTCGCCTTCTTCTGTATCCAAGTCGTAACCGGCCTCCTGCACGGCGGCGCGGAGGGCGGCGGGCGAGGTCAGTTGCGGGTCATATTCCACCAAAGCCGTGGCCGTGGTGAAGTTGACCGAGGCTGAAGCCACGCCGGGCTGCTTCTGTAAAGTCTTGCCCACCCGAACGGCGCAGGCGGTGCAGCCCATTTCCTTGACGGGGAAAGTCCGTTTGATTGTGTTTGCCATATTCTTTTGTTTTTTGAAAAAGTTGCAGTTAAAATTCGGAGGTGAAATGGAAGCGCAGTTTGGGAAAGTCGTGCTGCGCCATGGTCAGCACGTAGGCCGAATCGGCGAGGTAGACCAAGCGGCCGTCGCGGTCGGAAGCCAGATATTGCGCCTTGCGGCGGCAAAAGTCTTCCAGCGGGGCGCCTTCGCCCTCTATCCAGCAAGCCTTGTAATAATTGGCCGCATCCCAGCGGCAACTGGCGCCGTATTCGTGCAGGAGGCGGTATTGGATGACTTCGAATTGCAGTTGCCCTACGGTGCCGATGAGCTTGCGCCCGTTGAAACGGTTGACGAAAAGCTGCGCCACACCTTCGTCCATCAGTTGCTCTGTGCCCTTGGCCAATTGCTTGGACTTCATCGGGTCGATGTTTTCTATGTATTTGAACATCTCCGGCGAGAAGCTGGGCAGGCCGCGAAAATGGAGCTGTTCGCCGCCGGTCAGCGTGTCGCCGATTTTGAAGTTCCCGTTGTCGGGCAGGCCGACGATGTCACCGGCATAAGCCTCGTCTACGATTTCCTTCTTTTGTGCCATGAAGGCCGTCGGGCTGGAGAAGCGGAAAGTGCGGCCGAGGCGCACGTGCAGGTAAGGGGCGTTGCGTTCGAAGCGGCCGGAACAAACCTTCACGAAGGCGATGCAGGAGCGGTGGTTCGGGTCCATGTTGGCGTGTATCTTAAAGACGAAGCCCGAGAAGGCCTCTTCTTCCGGCTCTACGATCCGTTCGACGGCCTGCACCGGCCGCGGCGAGGGGGCGATGCGAAGGAAGCATTCGAGCAGCTCCTTCACGCCGAAATTATTGAGCGCCGAGCCGAAGAAGACAGGCGCCAAATCGCCGCGCAGGTAAGCCTCTTCATTGAAGGGGGGATAAACGCCTTCAATGAGTTCCAAATCCTTGCGCAATTTAGCGGCGTCCGTCTCGCCGATGCGCGTGTCTAACTCGCCGGAGTTCAATTCTACCGGCACGCTTTCGGTGACATATTGCTTGGAAGGGGTATAAAGGTCGAGCCGTGTCTCATAAATATTGTAGACGCCTTTGAAACGGATGCCCATGTCTATGGGCCAGGAGAGCGGGCGCACATGGATTTGCAATTCGGCCTCCAGCTCGTCGAGCAGGTCGAAGGGGTCTTTGGCCTCGCGGTCCATCTTGTTGACGAAGACGATAACGGGCGTCTTCCTCATGCGGCAGACTTCCATCAGGCGGCGGGTTTGCGCTTCCACGCCTTTGGCGGCGTCGATGACGATGATGACGCTGTCGACGGCCGTGAGCGTACGGAAAGTATCCTCGGCAAAGTCCTGGTGGCCGGGGGTGTCGAGTATGTTTATCTTGTGCCCTTCATAATCGAAGGCCATCACGGACGTAGCCACCGAGATGCCGCGTTGCTTTTCGATGTCCATCCAATCGGAGGTGGCCGTGCGGCGTATCTTGTTCGACTTGACGGCACCGGCCACATGGATAGCGCCGCCGAAGAGCAGCAGTTTCTCCGTCAGCGTAGTCTTTCCCGCGTCGGGATGGCTGACAATGGCAAAGGTCCGCCTCCGCCTGATTTCTTCTGAATACATATATTGTTACTTCGTTTGTCTTAGTTTCTTTTCCAAATACCAAATCGCCACGCCGTAATATTCCTGATACTTCCCTTCGGCGTCTTTATTTTGCCAGCGGTCAAGTTTCTTTTTAATTTGTGGATGAGTCCATCCTTTCTTGCTCATCAAGCTGTTTTGAATGCCTTCCATAACCGCTTTCCTGTTCTCCTTTAAACGTGGAAGATTCAGGTTCAAGCCGTCTTTTTTTGCTGTCATTTCCTTTTCCCAGACAGGATTCGAACAGCAGATGGTTCCGTCCCGTTTATAAGAAATAGCCTCGTTCAAATTGTCCGAGAAAAAGTTTATGGTCAAATCCGCATCTTGCTGGGATTCGTCACAATGAGAATGTCCTTCGGTTTTACCGGGACAAGCCAAAACCATATTGTTATAAGCTAATTCCCGTCCATCGCCATTACATGTTTTCTGGCTAACGAGATGGGCTACTTTGTGTTTATCTGGCTCTTTGGATATTCTTCCCATGCAAAAAGCACAAACGTAACCTTGTTCTTTCAGTAAGGAATCCACTAATTCCGGTTTGGCTTCAAATTGAGCATCCGGAGTTTTACGGTAGGCAGTCCATTCCGCAGGTTCTTTTCCCTTATTGATTTTTCTCATCTTTCAACCAGGTAATCATCGTTTCAAACTTGACTATCTCCGGCAGAGAAGAGGCTTCTTGTTTTAAGCCTTGCAACAGGCTTTCGGCCTTTTCGATTTCTTCATCGTCAATGGCCTGCTCTAATTCATCCAGATGTTCCTGAATGGCCGGTACCCGACTTGGTGCGCCCATATAGGTTTTCAAAGTGGTAGAAGCATCCATTCCATAGATATCGGCTGCATTACAAATATAATTTTCCCCATTATATGCCAGGTTAAACAATTTGTTGTTCTCTCCGGCTTTTAGGCCGGCTGCTACCAAGGGCGAATGCGTCGTTACGATGAATTGCAAAGCAGGGAAGGCCTTTTGCAATCCGTTGAGCACCTTCAATTGCATTTCAGGGTGCAGGTGCAAGTCTATTTCATCTATGAGTACAACCCCTTCTGTCTTGCGACATGCCTCTGCTCCGTATATGCCTTTGTTGAGGACCATGGCACGCGAAGCCAAATCTATCACCATATTGACCAAGCGGTCGTAACCGTCGGACAAATGCTTGTAATCAATTTCCCTTCCATCCGTAAATAGGAAGTAGACGCTTTTCTTATTGGGACGGATGTCCATGCCTTCGATAATGCCGCAGCCGTCTTTGCCTAAGGCATCGGCAACTGCCTGTTTTATGCTTTCAATCTCTTCCGCATTTTTACCGGCCTCTACTAAGACCAGCAAACGTTTTATCCAATAATAAAACAAATCTGTCCCTTCAAGGCATTCTCTATAGCCGAAAGAAGGTTGTGTTTTATAATCGATATCACGCGGTTCTTTCACTATCTCTTTCGTAGAGAAGTAAGTGAACATAGGAAGAGATAATACTCGCCGTTTTTCTAAAAAATGGCCATTGTATATATCTTTCGTCATGTTCTCTATATTTCTAAGCGGAGTTTTTAATGTGCCTGTTTTTTTGCTATTTAGTTGCAGAAGCCCTTCCTTACCATTCAGGCTGAAGGAGACGCGGACAGGATTTTTTGCTGTTATTTCTTCGCCCGATTCTGATTCTTGCACAGAAAAGTCTTCATCGGATAAGCCTATGAACTTCGTGTTTTCATCGCTGAATCCTGTAAAAAAAGTACTCAAGGCACGACGGGCCGCCTCTAAAACAGTCGTCTTTCCGCTGGAGTTAGCTCCGGTCAGCACATTGATGCCGGGAGCAAAATCAATCCGGAAATCTTCAAAGCAACGAAAATGTTGCAGATGCAAACGATCTAACTTCATCTTAACGGGTATTTAAAAGGTTTGCTATTGCCTTCTTGAGGCTGTCTTCCCAGTGGGGGATGGTTAGGCCGTAGGTCTTTTTGATTTTGCCCTTGTTGAGGACGCTGTATTGGGGACGCGCCGCGCGGGTGGGATAATCTTTGCTGTCGATAGGCAAGGCACGGCATTCAAGGCCGGCCAGTTCGAATATCTTGCGGGCAAAGTCGTACCAACTGCAGACACCCTCATCGGTATAATGGTAGGTGCCCGGCTTGAAATTGCCCGTCTCGGAGGCGGCAAGGATGCTGAGGATGGCGCCGGCCAAGTCGGGCGCATAAGTAGGCGTGCCTATTTGGTCGAATACGACCCTGACTTCCTTTTGCTCTTTCCCCAAGCGCAGCATGGTACGCATGAAATTGTTGCCGTATTCCGAATAGAGCCAGGCGGTGCGCAGGATGATGGCTTCCGGGCAGACGGCGCGCAGGAAAAGTTCGCCCCTGTGTTTGGAGCGGCCGTAAGCCGACATGGGGCAGGTGTAATCCGTTTCCAGATAGGGGAGGCTGTTTGTCCCGTCGAAAACATAATCGGTAGAGATATGTATGATTCCGGCTCCTATGGCGGTGGCCACTTCGCCCAGGTTGCGCACGGCGTCGCTGTTGATGCGCATGCAGGTGATTTCGTCGTCTTCGGCCTTGTCAACCGCCGTATAGGCGGCGCAGTTGACGATGTAGTTCACGCCCTGACTTTTGGCGTATTCCATTAAGGCGTCCTTGTCACAGATGTCCAAGCGGTCCACGTCGGTAAACAGGAATCGGAAGCCGCTCGGCGCCTTCTTCGTGGCCATTTGGAGCGAGCGCCCCAGTTGTCCGTTTGCTCCGGTAACTAAAACAGTTTTCATATTGGGTGGTTCAAATATATTATGCTTTCAAATTTTCCGTTTCCCATGCCTTGAACTTCTCGGCCAGGCAGGCCAGGAAGAGGGAAATCTGCTTCATGGCGTCTACGGTGGGTTGTGAAATTTCGCGTCCTTGCATACGCAGGTTCAAGTATCCGTAGAGGGCGGTGAAGCAGGTGGCTATTTCATCGTCGTTGGACCCGGCTGATTTGGCACGCAACTGGACAATAAGCGGGAGTGTCTTGTAATAGGCGGCGATGTAGACTTGCTCGTCGGGGCGGCGCAGCAAGTCGCGGTGCAGTTTGGAGAGTTGTGCCATCAAATCAAGGTGGGCTTTCAGGTGGCCCTTTTCCTCTATGCCTTCGCTGTGCATCTGCGTGCAAAGGCCGGCATACCAGGATGCGATGGCCTTTTTTACGTCGGCGGGCTGGTCGTAGCGCGCCACGATTTCGCGATTGATGGTCTCGGCGTCAAAGCGGGCTGCCCGTATCAAATCTTCCACCTGCCACATATAGAGCAGGTATTCAGCTATGTTCTCTTTTCTTTTTTTCAGGGCTATAATCATGGCGCAAAGATACGAAACAATTACAACCGGACTTTCGCAGGTACATGAAGCTTCAAAGCCCTTACACGCGTGCAAAGGCATTTCCAGAGGTCTTGAAGCCGCATTACACGCGTGCAAAGGCATTTCCAGAGGTCTTGAAGTCGCATTACACGTGTGCAAAGGCATTTCCAGAGGTCTTGAAACCGCATTACACGTGTGTAAAGGCATTTCCAGAGGTCTTGAAGCCGTTCCATTTACCTGCGAAAATTCAGTTGAAACTTTCAATTACTTAAAATACTTCGAAATCGGAGATGAAGCTCATGGCGCGGCGGGGCGAATTGTCCGAAGCGGCCGTGGTTTGTTCGGGCTTCTCTATTTCGAGGCGCACGTAACGCGCCTTGGCCGGAGCAGCGAGCAATTGCTCGCTTGCGGCAGCCTTCTCTTCGCCTACGGTCTGCCAGGCGTCGGAAGCATTGGTTTTTACTTCCAGCTTATAGCTGGGGCCGTAAGCGGCGAAGCGGCGTCCGAAACGTCCCATCTTTACATCCCATCCGCGAAGTGTCTGGGCTTTGCCGAGGTCTACTTCGATGAACTTCGGCCAAGTCGGCGTAGCGTCTACCCAAAAAGTTTGCGGGTTGTCGTCGATGGCATAGGCGGCTTTGCTCCTTTGGCTGTCTTCGCCGGAATGGCCCACCAGCTTGCCGTCGACCAAAAGGTTGCGGTGCGAGATGACCGTAGAGGCGTAGTTGTTGCTTTCCATGTCGGTCGTGACCAAAGGCATGGCCGGCGTGAGGTCGTCGTTATTGTCCAAAGCGGCCGTGGCGGCGAAGACGAGGATTTTGGAATCCTTCGGCAAGACTACTTCCTTGGCGTCCTTGGGGAGCTTGACGGCCAGGCGGAACATATAGCCGTAGATGTAGGGCACGTTCGCTTCCTTGACGGAGTGGATATGGGTGCCGACATAAGCCACGTCGGGCGTCTTATAGAAGGCCTTTGTCTGTCCCTGATGCCCCCATTCGCCGATAAAGCCGGAGAAGTTCGGGACAATCAGCGTTTGCGGGCGGCCGTCTACATAAACGGTGGCCAGGTCGTCGTCGGAGGTAGAGGCGGCCAGCAGGTAGAGCTTGTTGATGTGCTTGCCTGCGGGCAAGTCGAGGGTGTCGCCGTGGCAGCGGAGTCCGTCGTTGACTTCGGGGCTGGGGAATTCGAAGCGGACGCCCGTCTGATTGATTTCCTTCGGGAGCAGTTCGGCGGCGTAGGAGTCGCCCTTGCCGTCAATGTCGCCGGTACGGTGGAAGGCGGTGTAGGTGGCAATCTTCGTGTTATAGGGGAGGCTCAGGGGGTAGGAGGCCGGTTGTGCCAGCTCTACCGGAGGTGCGGCCAGGCGTACGCGGAAGGTCTTGATGGCGTAGGCCGGGATGTCGAAGGTCAGCGTCTTGCCGCTGGCATGGGCCTGTCCGATGACGTCTTCCACGCCGTTCAGTTCTTGGGCACTGGCGATGTCGCCGGCGAAAGTGACCGTCATGTTCTTCTCGGGCTTGCCGCTCGTCTCATAGAAGCGCAGCACGTAGTCGTTGCTCCGTTCGGCCCGCTTCAAGGCGACGAGGCGGATTTGGTCGCTTCCCAGTTTGAGGAAGGAGAACGAACGGCCCAGTGCGCCCTTATGCTTGGGTGCCGTAAAGGTCTTGGCCGGCTGGTTCAGGATGTTGCTCTCCAAAACGGCCTGTTCGGGTTTCAAGGCGCCGGTATGGCCCACGATGGAATAGGAGAACTGGTGGTGCCCGAAGTCCTGGTTGGCCTCATAGGTGTAGTTGCGCCCTACGCCGGGGGTGCGGAGCAGGCTCAGGCGGATGGTATGGCTGTCGGGCTTGTCCCAGCCGTATTTGCTGTCGTCGAGCACGGATACGCCGTAGCTGCCCGACTGGTCGGAGAGGTCGGCCCAGTCTTGGGCGATGACTTCATAGGCAATGTCGGTGTTGGTGCCGCGTTGGATGTTGCCGAGGCCCAGGTCATAAGTGGCCTTCTCGTTGCTGACCGAGAGCGGAAATTCGGCTTTCAGCAAAGTGTGGGGAGAAGCCCAGTCGACGTCGTTCACGAAGTCGATGCGGTCATCCTGCCCGCCCTGCGTCAAGCGGATGTACTGGCAGAAGGTGGAGGCGCCGAATTTCTTCACGACTTTCAAGGCCGCGCGTGCGGGACCATTTTCGGCAACGGAAATCTGCACGTCGTCGGTGATGCTCTTCGGCGTCTCGTCGATGGTCGACTTCAGCACTTCCCAGGAAGGCCAAGTCTTGGAAACGTCGTTGAAGACGGCCAACCGGACAACCTTGCCGGGTTCTACCAGCTCGCGGTTGGCGCGTTTGTCGAAGATGGAAGTAATGTCGCCATTGTCATTGAGCTGTATCTTGTAAACGGCATTCTCTATGCTGCGTTTACCCACCTTCAAGGCCGAAGCTATCTTGGCTTTGCCCGAACGGAGGTCGTAGACCACGTAGGAGAGTGAGGGCAGCTTGGCGGCGAAGGCGATGGTGGCCTCTTTGCCCTTGCGCGAGAGGATTTGCGTGGGGACGGGCTTGCCTTGCTCGTTGTAGACGGTGACTTCCTTATAGGAAGCGGGCAGCGATACGGTAGCTTGCAGCACCTCGGAGACTTCGTCGGCTACGGGGTTGTTGATGACGATGGGGATGCCCTTCACCTGGGTATTCAGGGCGCGGGCTACGGTGCCGACGGAGTTGCGGAGCACTTGGGCGAACTGCTTCTGCGAAAGAAGCTCGTCGTCCCAGGAGAACTCGTAAGCCCGTGGGATGCAGTTGCCGGTAAGGTCGTCATGGAACTGGTGCCAGATGAAACGGCGGTAGGCGTCGCTGATCGTTTGCATAGGATAAGTCTGCCCGCCCAGCCAGTCGGCCACGACGGCGGAGCGTTCGGCGGCCGTGCCTAATTGCTCGTTCTTGCGGTTGAAGAGTTTCATGGCTGACTGCGAGGTGTAGCAACCCGTGCCGTGCACGTCAAGCAGCAGTTCGCCGTTGAAAACCGGCAGCTCCGGATGCTTGTTGAACGGCAGGTAATCCTGGTAGAACTGGCCGCTGTTGGCACTGATGATTTGGATGGGGCCTTTCCCTTTCAGACCCTTTTCCATGGCTATGACCGACTCCAGCGTGGGCGAGCCGCCCGTGTCACCGGTGCCGTAGTAATGGTAGAGCCGCTTCTCGGGATTGGCGTTGACTTCCTTTATCAGGGAAGTATCGCAACTGAGGTCTTCGTCGGGCCAGTGCGTCGTGTAATTGCCTGCGTCGGCAATCAGCATGATGCGCGAACCGTCGACGCCCTGCCAGAGGCCGAAGTTGAAGGGTATCTTCAGCCCGTTTTTGTAGAAGGGCTTGTAGCGCCATTGCAGCTTCTGGGTGGAGAAGCCTATCAGGCCGCAATGCGCGGCTACGGTAGGTAAGGTCCAACCGAAACCGAAGCAGTCGGGCAGGAAGATGTCGTTGTCGCGCATCCCGAACTCGTCTTCATAAAACTCTTGTCCGTAAAGGATGTTGCGGGTATCCGATTCGGGAGAGGGGATGTTGATGTCGGTGGCGTCCCACATGGCTCCGGCCGGATGCCAGCGCCCCTCCTTCACGTACTGCTTGACTTTCGCGTATTCCAGCGGGTAATATTCCTTCATCCAGGCATACTTGATGGCACCTTCGAAATTGAAAATGTAATCGGGATACTTGGACATCAGGAAAAGGTTTTGCTCGATGGTGTTCCATAGGTTTTCACGGATGGATGTTTGCACGTCCCAACCCCATTGTGTGTCGAAATGGGCGTTGGAAACAACGTAGACTTTGGGCTTCCCCGTTTGCTGCTGTTGTGCGGACATCAGCAAGGGTGCGCCCAGGAGCAGGCTTACAAGCCCCAACTTTCTAAAAGGTTTCATTTCTCATTGATTGATAATAAAATTTTCATTTGGTATTGTCTCTTTTTGTCTTTCTATGGAAAAAGGCAAGCGAAACTACGAAACAAATGGAAGAAAGGCAGCGGAAACCGGAAGATTTAGGTATTTTTCACGCAAGGCCCTCGCGGCGGTTGCGCAGATGGATGCGAAGGCGTTCCGCCAGGGAGAGTTTTCCTTTGGAAATGGAAAAATAAGGCGTTTGTATGGCGCCGAATTCGCGGAAGAAGCGTTCTACTCCCGGCAACATGGAACCCTCGAAATCGAAGGTGCGTACGTGTTCGCCGAGGGCGAGAATGGCTGTCCAGAGCACGAGGCTGTGGGCGCCGGAATCGCGCAGGGCTGGGTCGCCGCCTCCGGCAATGTAATAGGCCGTATCGCCTTGCCAGGCGATAAAAGCGGCGGCATGGAGGCGCCCCTCTGTGTCGAAGGCGCCCCAAATGTCGCCCTGCTCGCGTTGCCGGGCGGCCGCTATCAACCGCATCAGACAGCCTTCGTGCTTGGGCGACTTGCCCTGGCGGGCGAAGGACAGCCCCTGCAAACGCAAGAGCGCTTCGGCGGAAAGTCCGCGGCGCACCTCAATGCCGGCTTTTTCGGCCCGGCGTATGTTGCGTCGGATATTGGGAGAGAGGTCGTCCCAGCGTTCCGGGCAAAGCCCGTGCAGGAGGTAGGTGTAGCGCGTGGTTTGCCGGTAGCCCGCCCAATAGAAGGGCAGCCAGTCGGTGACCGCATGGGAGAAATTCTGGAGGAAAGAGCGGCAGGGACGCAGGGTATCGATAAAGTAGCTTAAAGCAGTCTGGCGTCGGGCCAGGCGAGCGGAAGGCTTGAGGTCGGACGGCTCGGGCGCGAACCAGGGACCCATCGTCTGGGTGTAAGGCGGCATGCTGACTAAGCGGGGTAGGGGACAATAGAGCGGCATGGCCGCCCGCAGTTGCCCTTTCTCCCGATAGAGCAGCACCTCCCAACGTTCGGCGGAGCCGCAAGCTGCGTCTAACCACCAAGCCTGCGTGTACAGCGGAATGTCCGCCCTTTCCCCGCATAGCCTGCGATAGCTCTCCTTCTCCTTCACCCTGATATTATCCGAAGATGAAAGCTAATCTTCTTTTCCGGCGAACTCCATGAGGTAGGCTTTGATGAAGCCGTCGATTTTACCATCCATCACGCCGTTCACGTCGGAGGTCTGGTAACCGGTGCGGTGATCCTTGACGCGGCGGTCGTCGAAAACGTAGCTGCGTATCTGCGAACCCCATTCGATTTTCTTTTTCCCGGCTTCCACCTTCTGACGTTCGGCCAGGCGGCGTTTCATGGCCAAGTCGTAGAGCATGGAGCGCAGGAGGCGCATGGCGTTCTCGCGGTTGTCGAGTTGCGAACGGCTTTCGGTGTTTTCGATGAGGATTTCGCGCACCTCGCCGGTGTCGGGGTCCTTGTAGTTGTAACGCAGCCGGACGCCCGTCTCCACCTTGTTCACGTTCTGCCCACCGGCGCCACCCGAGCGGAAGGTATCCCAAGTGTAATCGGCCGGGTTGATGGCTATCTCTATGGTGTCGTCGACCAAGGGGGTGACGAAAACCGAGGCGAAGGAGGTCATGCGCTTGCCTTGGGCGTTGTAGGGAGAGACGCGCACTAATCGGTGGACGCCGTTCTCACCCTTGAGGTAGCCGTAGGCGTAATCGCCTTCAAGCTGCATGGTAACGGTTTTGATGCCGGCCTCGTCGCCTTCCTGCAGGTTGTTCACCGTCACCTTGTAGCCGTTGTCCTCGGCCCAGCGCGTGTACATGCGCATCAGCATGGAGGCCCAATCCTGGCTTTCCGTGCCTCCGGCGCCGGAGTTGATTTTGAGCACGGCGCTCATCTGGTCGGCCTCCTCGCGCAGCATGTTGCGGAATTCGAGGTTCTCCAGCAGTTCGGAGGCGCGCTTATAGGCCGCGTCAACCTCCTCTTCACTGGCTATGCCCTCTTTAACGTAGTCGTAGGCCAAATGCAGCTCTTCAGTTGCCTCGTGCACTTCCTTGTAAAGTTCCAGCCATTTCTTCAGGTCCTTGACGACCTTCATCTGGGCTTCGGCCCGTTTGCTGTCTTCCCAGAAAGCCGGGTCTTGGGTACGGAGTTCTTCTTCTTCTAAGCGTATCTTCTTCCCGTCGACGTCAAAGATACCCCCTCAGCGCTTGCTCGCGCTCCAGCACGTCGTGTAACTGGTCTGTCGTTATCATAAGCTCTTGTTTTTTGGCCGCAAAGATATAAAAATTACAGGGAGGCGATGATGCTGTCGACGGCCTTGGCCAGACCGTCGGGGTTTTTGCCTCCGGCCGTGGCGTAATAGGCCTGTCCGCCGCCACCGCCCTGGATGAATTTGGCGGCCTCTTTGACTAACTGGGAGGCATTAGCCCCGCCGGCCACCAGGTCTTCGCCCAACATTATCATCAAGCTGGGCTTCCCCTCGTGCAGGAGTCCGGCCACGAGCGCGAAGCCGTCTTTCAGTTCGCCCTTGATTTGGAAGGCGATGTCCTTCAATAATTCGGTGGAGCCTTCGCCCACGTAGCGCATCAGCTTGAAGCCGCCGCGTTCTTCGGCATGGGCCAGAAATTCCTTCTTCAGGCTTACGGCCTTTTCTTTGGCATAGGCCTCCAATTGTTTGTGCAGCTCGGCGTTCTCCTCTATGGACTTGTGAACGGCCTGCGCCAGGTTGGGGATGTTGTTGAACATGGCCCGGAGTTCGCGCAAGACGTCCTGGTAACGGTAGAGGGCTTCCTCAGCACCGGTGGCCGTGACGGCCTCAATGCGGCGCACACCGGCGGCTACGGAGCTTTCGGAAAGGATATGCAAGGAACCTATCATGCCTGTGCGGGGAATGTGCGTGCCGCCGCAGAGTTCGATGGAGCTGCCGTATTTCACCACGCGTACCTCTTCGCCGTATTTCTCGCCGAACAAGGCCATGGCGCCTAATTTCTTGGCTTGGGCTATAGGCATGTGGCGCACTTCCTCGAGGGGATAGTCGGCGCGTATCTTTTCATTGACCCGGCGTTCCACCTCGCGCAGTTCTTCGTCGCTCACTTTCTGGAAATGGGAGAAGTCAAAGCGCAGGGCTTCGGGCGAGACATAAGAGCCGCGCTGCTCGACATGCTTGCCCAGTACTTCGCGCAGGGCTTCATGCAGCAGATGGGTGCCGGAGTGGTTGCATTCGCTGGCGAGGCGTTTCTGCACGTCCACATGTGCGGTGAACGAGGCGGAAGGGTCTTCCGGAAGATGTTCCATCAGGTGGATGGAAAGGTTGTTCTCGTTCTTGGTGTCCAGCACGGCGAGGCGTCCGGTTTCGGATTGCAGCCAGCCGGTGTCGCCTACTTGCCCGCCCCTTTCGGCATAGAAGGGGGTCTGGTCGAGTACTACCTGGTAAAGCTCCTTGTTCTTTTGCTTCACCTTGCGGTAGCGGAGTATTTCTACGTCGGCTTCCATGAAGTCGTAGCCGACGAACCGGCTTTCGCCTTCGCGCAATACGACCCAGTCGCCTTTCTCCACGGCCGCCGCATGGCGGGCGCGTTCCTTCTGCTTGGCCATCTCGGCATCGAAGGCGGGCACGTCGACGTCCATGCCCTGTTCGCGAAGGATAAGTTCGGTCAAATCCAGAGGGAAGCCGAAGGTATCGTATAAGGTAAAGGCGTCGGTACCGTTGAGGGTCTTTATTCCGGCAGCCTTGGCCTCGGCGATTTTCTTGTCGAGAAGGCGGATGCCCGTGTCGAGGGTGCGGAGGAAAGCTTCCTCCTCTTCTTTCATGACCCGTTCGATGAGCGTCTTGTGCTTGATGAGTTCGGGATAAGCGTCGCCCATGGTCTCAATCAGGATGGGCAGTAAGCGAAAGAGAAAAGCTTCTTTTTGGTTCAGAAAAGTGTAGGCATACCGGACGGCGCGGCGCAGGATGCGCCGGATGACATAGCCGGCCTTGGCGTTCGAGGGCAATTGCCCGTCGGTGATGGCAAAGGCGATGGTGCGCAGGTGGTCGGCTACGACGCGCATGGCTACGTCGTGTGCGGGATCGTCGCCGTAATTGAATCCAGTCAGCGCGGCGATATGCTGGATGATGGGTTGGAAGACGTCGGTGTCGTAATTGGAAGTTTTCCCTTGCAGGGCCATACAGAGGCGCTCGAAGCCCATGCCCGTGTCGATGACTTTGGCGGGCAACGGCTCTAAGGAGCCGTCGGCCTTGCGGTTGTATTGCATGAAGACTAAGTTCCAGATTTCGATGACCTGGGGGTTGTCCTTGTTTACTAAAGAGGCGCCGCTGACGGCTTTGCGCTCGGCTTCCGGACGCAGGTCTATATGTATTTCGGAGCAAGGTCCGCAAGGCCCCGTGTCACCCATTTCCCAGAAATTGTCCTTCTTGTTCCCGTTCAGAATATGGTCGGTGGGCAGGTGCTGTCCCCAATAACCGGCGGCCTCGTCGTCACGGCCCAAGCCGTCGGCGGCGTAGCCTTCAAAGACGGTTGCGTACAGGCGGGAAGCGTCGAGGCCGAGCTTGTCGACCAGATATTCCCAGGCCCAGTCGATAGCCTCGTGCTTGAAATAATCGCCGAAGGACCAGTTGCCCAGCATTTCGAACATGGTATGGTGATAGGTGTCGTGCCCGACTTCCTCCAAGTCGTTATGCTTGCCGCTGACGCGGAGGCATTTCTGCGAATCAGCCACGCGCGCGTATTTGGCGGGCACGTTGCCCAGGATAATGTCTTTGAATTGGTTCATTCCGGCATTGGTAAACATCAGGGTCGGGTCGCCTTTCACTACCATGGGAGCGGAGGGCACAATCTGGTGCCCCTTGGATGCGAAAAAGTCCTTGAAGGACTCGCGGGTTTGCTTTGCTGTCAACATCTTCTCGTCTACGAATTTATTGGATACCTCGTTAATAATCTGAAAAACAATTTGCAAAAGTACGCCTAATTCTTATTTTTGCGAGAATTTTTGAAGGACAAAATGAAGCATGGGACTATTTAGGAAGCGGAAAAATATCTATTTATTTGACCCGAACTCTCTGAGTTATGAAAAATTCAACCCGACGTTTAAGGACAGGATGTACGCGGTTATCCGCCATCTCAGTTCGGGTATTCTCATAGCCGGAATAGCCTTATTCCTCTTCTCCCGCTTCTTCGATTCGCCCATGGAATCACAACTGCGCAAGGAAAATAAACTCATGCAAACCCAATACGAGGTGCTCTCTTTACGTTTGGACAGGGCGCTTGACGTGTTGGGCGATTTGCAGCAACGTGACGAAAATCTTTACCGCGCCGTATTCCAGGCCGAATCTATTCCCGAATCCATTCGCAAGTCAGGTTTCGGTGGTGCGAACCGTTATTCCTATCTGACAAACCTGCCTAATGCCGGCCTTATTATTTCTACCAGCCAGAAGATGGACATGCTCAGCAAACAGCTTTACGTACAATCCAATTCCTTGGAAGAACTGGTTAATTTGGGGAAGACGCAGGAAGAACGTTTGAAGTGTATCCCTGCCATACAGCCGGTTGCCAACAAGGATTTGAAACGGGTGGCTTCGGGATACGGCTGGCGCATCGACCCCATTTACCACGACAGGCATTTCCATTACGGTATGGACTTCGCCGCGCCCATGGGTACGGAGATACATGCTACGGGTGACGGCACGGTTATTTATGCGGGCGTGCGTAACGGCTACGGCAATTGCGTCATGATAGACCATGGCTTCGGTTACGAAACCCTTTACGGACACATGAGCCGCTTCGCCTGCCATGCCGGGCAGCATGTCACGCGAGGTGAAATCATCGGTTACGTGGGCAGCACAGGCAAGTCTACCGGCCCCCACTGCCATTACGAAGTGCATGTGAACGGGCGGCCCGACAATCCTGCCAAATACTACTTCATGGACTTAAGCCCCGAAGAATACGAAAAGATGATTCAATTGGCCGAGAACCACGGCATGACCATGGATTAAGGCTCGTTCGCCGTTATGCCTAAAAAGAAACGCAAAGAGAAAGAAGGGAAACTCTTTTATTCTATCGGCGAAGTGGCGCGGCGCTTCGGCGTGGCGGAGCCGACCCTGCGTTATTGGGAAAAAGAATTCGATGAATTGCACCCCCGTACCAGCGAGCAGGGGACGCGCACTTATCAAAAAGAAGATTTGGAAGTGATACGGCTCATCCTTCATTTGAAAGGGGAAGGGCTGACCCTTGAAGGTATTCGCCGACGTTTAAAGGAAAGCCGCAGCCAAGGCGAAAGAGAGGCGGAAGCCGTGGAACGGCTCCGCCATTTGCGCGACGAACTCGAAGCCCTGCGCGCTGCCCTTGATGAAATTCCTTCCGAGCAGGATGCCTCCTCAACAGAAGGAAAATAGGAGGCTAAATACGCCTTAGAAATGGAAAGTCGTCTTGCTCTCGTCGGGGCCGTAAAGGTTGGCCGTGACGTCTTTCAGATAATACACCACCGTATTGGGGTCGTCGGCGGCATACATTTGCTTCAAGTCCGGATAGCTGTCGAGCATGTGCGCCTTGGGAGCGAGACGGTTGTCGTCGACTAAGGTGGCGGTCACACGCATCCAACTGCTACCATCGAAGGCACAGAGTTCTGCTTTGGGGTTCTTG
>JAISGW010000126.1 GCA_031262895.1 Tannerella sp.
CGCAGGCCGGTAGAGACGAAGAACAGGGGCAGGAAAAGGGAAAGGGAGACGTCTTCCACCTTCTCGGTCATGATATTGCGGAACTTCAGGTTTTCAGGCATGACGACACCTGCCACAAAGGCGCCGAACAGGGCATGCAGGCCCAATATCTGTGTCAGGTAAGCCGAAAAGATGAGCACTAAGAAGAGCTGGGCCACCATCACCTTGTTGATGACTTCCTCGTTCTCGTAACGTTCGCCCACCTTCCGCAGGTAGCGGCGTACGGGAAAAAACATGAACAGCAGGTAGAGGCAGGAAAGCAGCAGGCTGTACGCGGCGCTCGCCATGGAGCCGGCCTGCGAGATGGCGATGACAAAGGCCAGGAGGAACCAGGCCGTGATGTCGCCGGCGGCCGCGCTCGACAGGGCCAGGGTGCCTAAGTGCGATCGGGTCATCTTGCGCTCCCGGATGATGCGCGCCAAGACGGGGAAGGCCGTTATGCTCATTGATATGCCGATGAACAGGGCAAAGGGCAGGAAGGGTGTCGTCTCGCCCGCGTATTTCTCGTAAATGAAATAGGCGATCAGCATCCCGACAAAGAAGGGGACGATGGTGCTGGCGTGGCTGATTAGCAAGGTGCCCTTCCAACGTTTGCGCACCTCGGCGAAGTCCAGCTCCATGCCGATGGCGAACATGAAAAGTACCAAGCCGAACATGCTCAAGATGTAAATGTTCTCCAAAGATTCCGGTGGGAAGATAAAAGCGGAGACCCCGGGCGCCAGCTTTCCCAGCACCGACGGTCCCAGCACGATGCCGGCCAATATCTCGCCGACGACCGTAGGCTGGTGCATCAGCCGGAACAGCCAGGCAAAGAAACGGCAACTGAGCAGGATGACGATGATTTGTAGCAAAAGCAGGCCGATAGAAGAACGGACTTCTTCCAACAGATGATGCCACAAGGCGTCCACGCCGCCGCCCCCGGATTGCGCGGCCGGAACGCCTGTGCCCGCGGCAGATTGCAGGGCTGCCCCCCGTGTGGCTATCCCATACATCAACAAGCCGAAAAAGGCAATAATGCACGCATATAAAATGAGCGTCTTTGTCCCTTTATTCATCGTCTTCGTTTTTTGGTGTTTTCGCAAATATATAATAAAAATACCCGTTTCCAAAAAAGCATTTGTACCTTTACATTTAACAAAGGGATGCAAACAATGGATATACATGAAAAGCGGATAAACGAACTCAAAAATGGCTCAAGCCGGGCTTTTTCCGAATTGTATCTGATTTATGCCGACCAGGTGTACGGTTTTGCCTTGAAATTATTGAAATCGACCGCCGATGCGGAGGACGTCCTGCAGGATACTTTCCTGCGCCTTTGGGACAAGCGCGAAGACCTCTCCGCCGAGCGCTCCCTGAAAGCTTATCTTTTTCAAACGGCTTACCATTTGGTGGTCGATCGTTTCCGCGGGCGTATGGACTCCGTTGAACTGGAAAATTGTATTGAAAGCGAAGCCTATCGGACGGCGGCTGACGAAACGGAACGGCCGTTCACCTTGGAAACCTATCGAAAGCAACTGAACTATCTCTGTTCCCGTTTAACGCCAAGACAACAGGAGATATTCCGTCTCAGCCGCGAGGAAGGACTTTCCGCCGGGGAAATTGCCCGGCGATTGGGCCTCTCCGAAAAGACCGTGTACAACCAGCTTTCGCTCATCCTCCGGTTTCTCCGCTCGGCACTTACCGCCTTCTTTTTCCTCCTTTCCTGCGTGTAAAGGGAGGCCTTGGAAAGGGCAAAGCGAGCTACCCTCACAAGGGCAGCCCGCTTTATAAACACATCACTAATCTAAGGACACCTCAAAAAATTTCGTTCGTCACCCGGTTGAAATAGGCGATGCTTTTGCGGATGTCGGGCACGGAGTTTTCCCAGTTGTATTCGTATTCAATGGAGAAAACGCCCTTGAAATTTTGCCGCTTCAATTCCTCCAACATGCCTTTTACGTTTAATACGCCGCTGCCCCATACCGTGTCGTGCTGTTCACCCCCGCCGGCAGGTTGGGCTATGATGTCTTTAAAATGCAGGGAAATGATACGGCCCTTGAGTTCTTTCAGACATTGGATGGGGTCAAGGCCTTGCCTGCGCCAGTGTCCGACGTCGGCACAGGAACCGATAAGGCGGCTGCGGTTCCTTATCTGTGCCAGCAGCAGGTCGGGATTCCAGTAGGGCGCAGGTTTCGGATGGTTGTGCACGGCCACTTCGATATGGTACTTCTTGACCAGGCTTTCCACCAGATTCCAATCGGCGACCTTGGGTTCGCAGCTGATGAACTCCATGCCCATCGCCTTGGCAAAACGGAACTCTTTTTCCCAATCCGCCGGGTTATCGGTCGTAAACACGCCCGTTCCGACCAGCTTGACCCCTTTCGAAGCAGCCAGTTCCAGGATTTCCTTGCGGGTTTGTGCGTCAAGATTGAAGTCAAAGACCTTGTCGCCCCATTTCCCGCCCAGCTTATGGCCGGGAAAGACTTCCATATATTTCAACCCGAGCGATTGGGTTTTGTCGAGCGTTTCCGTCAGGGGGAAGTTATGGAAGGTGTACGATTGCATGGCCAAGTGCCAGCCGTGTTTTTCCGCTTTTGTTTGCGCGCCGGCCGTCCAGCAGCATAAGAGGGAGCAGGCCATCAGTGCGGCCAGTTTAAATATCCGGTTCATTTTATACAGATTAATGGTTTGATTGCATTAGGGCATGGGCGGCAGGTCGAAGCCGTTGTGATAGCTGTGTTTTATCCATTCTTGGGCTGCTTCCACGGCATTGTATTCGCCGTATTTGCGGTCGAAGCGCGGGTCGCCGTCAATGACCTTGAAATGGTCGGAGGTCACGATTTTGATTTTGTCGGCGGGAGAGATGTTGGTGAAGCGCATGTTTTCGCCGTCCCATTGCAGTTCGCGGTGCAGGCCGTACATGCCGGCCAGCCGGGCGGCCAGGACGCCCATGAGCACCATTTCGGTGAAGGGGCCGGAGAAGCCGAAATGAGAAGAAGATTCTCGCCTGTTGTCGGGCGATTCCTTGCAGGCCCGTATCCAGTCCTGTTCGTGCGCGTTGGTATCCCAGATATTGCCGTGCCCGCCCTTGACGCGGGGGATGCTCGGTTCCGGCTGTTTGAAATATTGCATTTCCGAGGCAGGTAGCAGGGTGGGGTTCATGCCGTAACAGCCGGTCATGATTTTCCCTTTCGTGCCGATGAAGAGGAGTCCGCCGTTTTCGTCACCCATCATCTGCCCGTCGGGCAGTTCTGCCGGGCGGGGCGGCATCAGTCCGCCGTCATACCAATGCACCTTCACTTCGGGCATCTTTACATTGCCTTTCGGCGGCCTGGCGGGGAAGGTATAGGTGATCATCTGGGCATAAGGTGGCGAATAGAGGTTGCAGAGGGTAGAGCTGGCAATGACGGAGGTAGGATATTTCAAGTCCAGCGCCCAATAGAGCGGGTCCATGATGTGGCAGGCCATGTCGCCGAGGGCGCCGGTGCCGAAGTCCCACCATCCGCGCCAGTTCCAGGGCGTATAAGCCGGTTCGTAAGGGCGCATCTCCGCCGGACCGATAAACAGGTTCCAATCCAGCGTTTTCGGTATCTTGTATTTCTGGTTGGAGGGCTGCAGGCCTTGGGGCCAAATTGGCCGGTCGGTCCAGCAATGCACTTCATACACCTCGCCGATGATGCCCGCCTGTATCCATTCGGCTATCTGGCGGCACCAGTCGAAGGAGTTCCCCTGGTTCCCCATCTGGGTGGCTACGCGGTATTTCTTGGCCAGTCGGGTCAAGAGGCGTGCTTCATAAACCGAATGCGCCAGTGGTTTTTGCGTATAGCAGTGTTTGCCGAGGGTAATAGCATGGGCGGTGACGACGGCATGTGAGTGGTCGGGCGTAGCAACCAGGACCGCGTCGATGTCTTTTCCCATTTCGTCGAACATCAGCCGCCAGTCCTTGTAGCGTTTGGCTTGCGGGAAGTCCTTGAAGGTCTTGTCGGCGTAATCCCAGTCCACGTCGCAGAGGGCGACGATGTTTTCCGTTTTCATGTTCTGGAGGTTGCGGCGCCCCATGCCGCCTATGCCTATGCCGGCGATGTTGAGCTTGTCGCTGGGTGCGGCCGTGCCGCTGAAAGTTTTGCCCAGCACCCTGTTCGGGAGGATACTCAGCCCGGCGGCTGCCACGGCTCCCGTCTTCAAAAAGTCACGTCTTGAAATATTTTCCATGTTTTCAGTATTGAATTGATTGATTATTTCCAGAAAGGATTTTGCTTGAGGTTCGGATTGACCAGCAAGTCCTGCGTACTGAGCGGCCAGTAGTAGTATTTGTCGGGAAAGGAGAAAGCGTTGACCTGCACCTTGACTTGGATGTTGCCCTTGTCGCCTTCGGTGAGGTCGAAGGAGGCGGTCGAAAGCTTGTATTCAAAGATTTCGTTGTCGGGATATTCGGCTTGTTCCTTGTCGAAGCCCTCGCCGTCTTGCGAGAGATAGAATTCGGGGATGCTGTCGCCGGTAATGTCAACTGCGCCCAATTGCCCGATGTACATGCCTACGGGGGTAACGGCGGCCAATGTGGCCACCTTCCAGCGTTTCAGGTCGTCGAGGCGGAACCCCTCGCAAGCCAGCTCTACCCGCCGTTCGCGGCGTATCTCGAGGATGGCACCCTTCTGCGGACCGCTTACGTTAGGATACATCTTTTCCAGCCGGGGGTCAATCTTGGCCAGCCAGTCGGCGAGGACAGGAGCGGGCAAACCGACGCGTGCGCGCAGCAGGCTGATTGTACGGTCAAGGTCTGCCTGGGTGAGCGTGCCGAGTTCGGCTTTGGCTTCGGCGTAAATCAGATAGGTTTCGCCGAGGCGGAAGACAGGATTGTCGCTATATCCTTGACCACCTCCGAGGTCAATCTGATCGGAAGTCAGCGGATAATACTTCACTTGCGGATAACCGCCGATGTTCCAGTTCGGATAGGCGATTTTGCTGTTGCCCGGCTGTTTGAATCCCGGCTGCATGAAGGTGTAATTCAGGCGCGGGTCGCGGTTCTTGAAGGTTTCGGCGAAGCCCATCGTGCGGTAGCCGGGTATCTCATGGAAGGGAACCAAGCGGCCGTCGGCGTCAATGGCCAGATAATCTTCCAGTAGGTCGCGGGAGAGGCCAGTGTTTTCGTTGAAGACGGTTTTCTTGGTGTTGTTCACTTTGAGGTCTTTGTCGTAATCGCGAAACATGATCATTTCGGGATTCGTGCTCAAGTCATTGCTGTTGAACAGTGCTTCGTAGGCCATCTGTCGGTCGGCCGACGGATTATCGGTCGTATAAAGGGAGAACTTCCCTCCGTCCATGATTTGCCTGGCTGCCTCGGCGGCGGCCTGGAAGAAGCGGTCGGCATCATCCAGCCCCAGTTCGGGATGATACTTGCGCCAGCTGCCTTCCTGCAAGGCAATGCGGGCCAATCCGGCCAAGGCCGTCCAGCGGGTCACCCGCGTATGGCTGACGACGCCGTCAATGTCAGGCTTGATATGCGCTACGGCGTAATCGAGGTCGGCCATGACGGAATCGACGACCACGGCGCGCGGGTCCTGGGTCTTGTACAGGTCTTCCGTGTCGGTCGTTTTCAAGGCGTGGCTGTACCAGGGGACATCGGAATAACGCTTCACCATGTCGTAATAGAAGAAGGCGCGGAAGAAACGGGCGATGCCCACATAATGGGCTATCTCGGCGGTATCGCCCTTGACGGCACCCACATGGTCCAGCATGAAATTGATGTTGCGCAGGTTCTTCCAATAGGAACTCCATTGGGCGACCGTTTCGGGATTGATGGCTCCGCGCATCATCATGTAGGCGTCGTCCTTGTCCGAATTGATGGCAATCACATTGTCCGAGCCGCGGTCGTTGACCGGGTCGCTCAGATAAGTGTAGAAGCTGTTCGTGTACAACTCCAAATCTTCTGGCGTGGAGAAGAAGGCTTCCGCCGTGATGGAGGTCTCGGGATACTGGTCGAGGAAGGAGTCATTGCATCCCGGCAAGCCTGCCAGTGCCAGCCCGCAGGCCAGTGTTTCCCAAATGCGATTCTTATAGGTTCGTTTCATTAGGTTCATTGATTAGAAGGTGACATTTAATCCGAAAGAGAGGCTGCGTTGTATGGAGTAGTTCATGCCGCCGCCATTGGCCGCGCGGCCGGCAATTTCCGGGTCCACATGATAGAAGGAAGGCAGCTTGGAAAAAGTCAGCAGGTTTTCCGCGCTGAAGAAGAGGCGCAGCCGGTTCAGTTTGATTTTGCTGATGAGTGCCTGGGGAATGGTATAGCCCAGGGTCAGGTTCTTCAAACGGATATAGGCTGCGTTGAGCAGGTATTTGGTTTGTACGGCGGCCAATTCGCGGTCGGGCACGTCGGCAATGCCCGGCTTGAGGCGCGGGTAATAGGTATCCGGATTACTTTCCGACCAGATGTTGTGGTAAAGCTGGGGCGTCAGGTGTGTCCATTGGGTAGCGAAGTAGCTGTAAAACTCGTAGTCCACATTGGAACTGCTCACCGCACCGGTAGTCGGATAGAACTGCCGTTTGCCTACGCCTTGGAAGAAGGCGGAGAGGTCGAAGCCATTCCATTGGGCACCCAGGTTAAGGCCGAAGGTGTAGCGCGGCTCCGAATTGCCGATGATGCTGTAATCGCCGTGGTCTTTCAAGGTCCATTCTCCTTTGCTGATAACGTGGTCGCCGTTGAGGTCCTTGAACTTCAGGTCGCCCGGTTCAAGCGGATAGGCCGTGGAAGAGACGAGCGACTGGTCGGCGTGTTTTTTGATTTCGGCCTCATCCTTAAAATAGCCTTCGGTGGTCAAGCCCCAGATTTCGCCTATGGTTTCGCCTACATAATAGTTGGTCGGATTGCCCGAGAGGTCAGCGAAGTAATTCGACAGGCCGCCGGTCGGATTGTCGAAGCGGGTGATTTTCGTCCGGTTGTCGGAGAGCACGAAGGAAGCATTGTAAGTGAAAGTCTTGCCCGCCAGCTTGACATTGTCGCGCCATCCGAGGGTCAGCTCCCAACCTCTGGTTTGCAGGTCGGCGGCATTTTCTTTCGGTTCGGCGGCGCCCAGGACACCCGGCAGGGTCTTGCCTTTGGTAAGCATGTCCTTGGTGTCCCGTATATAATAGTCGCCCGTAAAACTCAGCCGGTTATTCAGGAAGTTGAGGTCTAAGCCGAGGTTCTTGGTACGCACTTTTTCCCAGGTGAAACTGCCGGAGACGAGGGTAGTCGGTGCGGATACCTTGTCGACGATGGCGCCGTCGAGCAACATCTGGGTGACACGGCCTTTGGACATGGTTTCCATATAGCCGTAAATAGATGTAGCCTGATTGGCCAGCTGCCCGTAAGAGAGGCGTACTTTCAAATGGCTGACCACCGGCAAGAGCGGGCGGAAGAAAGGCTCGTTGGAGGCGACCCAAGCCAGAGAAGCCGAAGGGTTGAACACGAAGCGGTCGTTCTTCGGAAAACGGGAAGAGCCGTCATAACGTCCGTTGAACTCGGCGATGTAGCGGTTGTCGAAGATGTAATTCACCCGTCCGAAGGCGCTGCGCATGGCCCAGGTGGAGATGCCCTCCGAGGTCGTGATATTGCCCGTGGCCAGTTGCGGCGTGGGATAGGTTGTCGTAATCAATCCGTTGCGGGTCGTCGAAGCCGTCTCGTCGCGGTAATGTTCCTGGCTGTAACCGAGCACGACGCTGAGGTTATGCTTCCCGCCGAAGGTCTTGACGAAGCTGGCATAAGCATCCCAGTAAGTTTTGGACAGGTCGTTATAGGCGCGGGTGACTGTCGAGCCGCTACCATAGGTATAGGGCAGGTCCGGCCCACGTTTATACGGGACTTCCGTATTGAAAGACTTGTCACCCTGATGCGCCAGGGTGTAGGCGAAGTTCCCGTTGAAGAAGAGGACGTCTTTGATGGCGTCAATACGTGTATTTATCTGCGTTTGGAAATTGTTGTAAATGGTCGTCGCCAGTCCGCCGTCCTTGAGGTCGCCCACCGTCATGGCTCCGGCCGAAGCGTAAGTGCCTTCCGGGTTGTAAATGGCCTCGTAAGTGCCCATGGTTTGCGGAGTGAAATAGAAATAGTTGCCCAGGGCATTGGGGCGGTCGTAAGTGTTCCGCATGAAGCTGGTATTGTTGCCCAGCGTCCACCAGTCGGTCAGTTTGTAGTTCACCTTGCTGCGTAGGTTATAGCGGTTGTAATCTTCCTTGGCGGGCCGCAGCAGGCCGTCGTTATAGAAGTAGTTGCCCGAGAAGAGGTAGCTGGCTTTGTCGGTTTTTCCCGAGATGTTTATGTCGTGCTGGGTGCCGAAGGAGCTGTTCTTGAATATCTGGTCGTACCAGTTCGTACTCTCGAAATAAGTCCATGAGCCGTTGAAGAGCATGTACTTGGGCAACGAAGGGTCTTGGCTTACCTGTTTGGCATAGTCGATAATTTGGTCGGGGAACTGGTAGGAACCCATCTGGTTCAGGTAATACATATTGGCATAGGGATCGGCTACAATTTCCGGGCGGGTAGTAGGCGATTTGAAAACGAAGCTGTTGTTGTAGCTGACCTGTATTTTGTCGCTTTCTCCCGACTTGGTCGTCACAAGGATGACGCCGAAAGCGGCCCGTGAGCCGTAGATGGCCGAGGCCGAGGCGTCCTTCAATACGGAAATGTTCTCAATGTCGTTTGAGTTGAGGTTGTTCAGCGTCGTGGCATCGGAGACAATGCCGTCGATGACGATCATCGGGCCGTCGTTGTCGTTGATGGATGTATAGCCGCGGATATTATAGGTAGGCGCGGCGTTCAATTGGCCGGTGCCCACGTTAACGAAGAGGTTGCCCACCGTCCCTTGCAGGGCTTGGCCGATATTTTCTACGGGTCGGTCTTGCAAGGCTTTCGAGCTAACGGTACCGATAGACCCGGAAAGGTTCACCTTCTTTTGTACACCGAATCCGACAACGACCACTTCGTCGAGGTTTTGTGCGTTCTCGTGCAAGCTCAGGTTGATGTTGCGCTTATTGCCCACAGGCAATTCCTGCGAGGTATAGCCAAGATAGGAAAACTGCAAGACGGAACGGCCGGAAGCGACCCTGATCGAATAGGCGCCGTCGGCATCGGTAATGACGCCCCGGCCGCTGCCTTTCTCCAGCACATTGACGCCGACCAGTGGTTCACCCTGGCTGTCGGTTACCCGTCCGCTGACGCGTATCCCTTCGCCGGCTTCAGCCTGTGGTTCCTGCGGGAGGTGTTTGACCAAGATTTGCCTGCGGTCAATCTCATAGGTCAGTGAAAGCGGCGTCAGCACTTCTGTCAGGATGTCGGCCAGCGATGTTTGCTTTGCTTCCACGTTGATGCGGCTTGACACGTTGATGTCATTGTACATGAAGGTGTAATTCGTTTCTGCTTCCACCTTTTGGAAAAATTCCTTCAAGGTCTTCCCTTTCATGTTGATGTCCACCTTTTGCTCCAGCGAAGCGGCGGCGGATAAGGGGATGAGCAGACCGGCTGCCAGTCCCAACAAGTAGGATTTAAAAGAACGGTTTCTCATGTCTTTTTGTTTTTATGTCAATGATTCAATGATTGCTTTTCGCGGGAGCAAGATAGCGCACCACCACTTCGTCGCCCTGCATCGTATAGGCAAGCGGGGTCAGCTTGTTAATAAGCGCCATGAATTCCCGGAAGGATTCGCTATGGATGGTGAAATTGTATTTGTAGTCCGGCCGGCTGTTCTCCAAGCGGATATGCAGTCCGTACCAATAACCTATTTTTTTGAAGGTTTCCAAGTCGGAGGCGTCCTTCACCCGGCAGGTGTCTTTTATCCATACGGCGGTTAAGGCCGTGTCTTCATGGCGTACTTTGAAATGCCCGTCTGTCTGGTCGAACAGGAAGCTTTGTTCCGGCTTGAGCGAGGCCAGCAGCCGGTTTGTCCGGTCTTCTACGGAAACGCTCCCTTCCAGCAAGGAAACGGAGGCCTCGGAATCACCCTGCCGCACCGCTACGTTGAACTTGGTGCCGTGTACCACGACTTGCAGCCCTTCGGCCTCTACCCGAAAGGCTTTCCTTGCGTCTTTAGTCACTTCAAAATAGGCTTCCCCTTCGAGACGCACGCGACGCTCTTTCCTGCCGAAATCGCAGGGATAAGTCAATATCGAACCTGCGTTGAGCCATACCCGGGAGCCGTCGGGCAGCAGCACTTGACTCTTTTGTCCTGCCGCTGTCATGACTTGTAAGGCCGCCGGCCCTTCTGTGGGCTTCCCACTCAGATAAAGGAAAGCACCGCCGCCCAGCAAAAGAACAGGCAACAAAAGAATGGCGGCTATCCGCAACCAATGCAGGCGACGGCTGCGCAGGGAAGCTTGCGCGTGATGTTCCAAGCGCGTCCAAACTGCCGCTTTGCCGGCCATATCCATCTGCTCCGGCGTCCGTGGGTCGTTCCACAGGCGTTCCAAATCTTGCCGTAACTGTTCCTCCGAAGCCGTCTTGAGCTTGGAACGTAATTGTTTGAACGTTTCGGAATCCAACTTCCCGAACATCCATTTCCCCAATAATTCGAATAAAGGATTTCCCATATTATACCTTAGTCTACTGTTTCTGTATACTATACGGGAAACGGGTGTTTTACTCCCGAAAAAATGGCATTACACGCGTGTAACGGACTTATGTCGGGTGGCAAAGTGGCATTACATGCGTGTAACGGGCTTATGTCAGGTGGTAAAGTGGCATTACATGCGTGTAACGGACTTATGTCGGGTGGTAAAGTGGCATTACATGCGTGTAATGGGCTTATGTCAGGTGGCACCCGTCTTTTAATGTACTTATCAAAACCGTCATTTTACAGGCGTTTTCAGTCATTAAAATGAAGTGTAGCAACGGATTTTGGAAATACGTTTAACAAGTGCTTCCTCTCTTAATTTGCTTATAAATAGGTATCGTTTGCAGTTGATTAACGAAAAGCGTTTCCCTTGTCATTCCTGTGCCGGCGCCGCTCTGGAAGAAGGAACGGGAAAGGCCGGTATCTTTGCATAGTCCTTTAACGATTACTGATAACGTGCATACATATACATTTAATTAAGAAAAGAAAAGGAGAATCATGCTACAACGAATCTTCCGCGTGTCCGCCTTGGCGTCCATGCTATTAAGTTCTATTTTCTCCACGGCAGCGGCCGACACTGACTATTACGTCGCCACCGCCGCCGTCGGAACGGGCGACGGTTCCTCGTCAGCCAATGCTGCTACTTATGCCAACCTCGCTACAAAGGTGAATGGCTACTCTTCTACCGATCCCTTGGACGTTTATTTCTTGCCGGGTACTTATTCTTTGTCAAGCAGTTCTTCTGTTTTGACTATCCCCAATGCCGTCACGGTGAACTTCATGCCGTTTAACAGCCATCCGACCAGCGCGGCCGACAGCGTTGCCTTCGACTTCGGCAGCGCTTCCCCGGGTGGCGCCCACTTCCTTTATCTTTCCGTTTCCGGCGCCAGGGTGAGTTTGTCCGGCGTCGAACTGAAGAATTTCAAGGATGGAGGTGCCGACGAGGCTGTTAATAATTCCCTCTTCGACATAGTGCCGGGCGCAAGCCTGTCGGTGGAGAATTGTTACATCGCCAATATCAGCAGCGGCCAAAACCCGCTGGTTTGCGGCCGTCCAGGTATCACCAGTTTCAAAAACTGTAACATCACCGACGTCACGGCCAATACTTACGCTATTTATAACAAATATGGTGACGGCGGGATGCTCTCCTTCGACCATTGCCGGTTAAGCAACTGGGCGTCGGCAAACGGCACTTACGGCACTTTTTATTTGGACGAGGACGGTCAGCTTTCGATTACGAACAGCAAACTCAGCCATATTTCTTCCGGCGCCGACTTCATCATGGAGAACCAGGCCAACGGGGCGGTTTCCCTCTCCGGCGATACGATAGACAACGTAACGGCCGGAGAAAGTTTTATCGATATCAGTGCCGGCGTGTGCACCCTTGAGAAAACTTTCCTGAGCGGCTCTTCCACCGCGGCAAACGGCCTCTTTTACGCGCATGGAGGCGGCTTGACGATGGACGGCAATTCCATCCACGACAATACGATTGCCTCCTCGCTTTCGCTGCTGAATGTGAGCGGCGCCAGCACGGTCTGGTTGGGCGGCAATTCCATCTACAATAATACGGATAAC
>JAISGW010000093.1 GCA_031262895.1 Tannerella sp.
TGCCCGCTTCGCAACGGTAGTACTTTGTCCACATAACCCATATAAGAGACCTTCAGCATGGCCGCCTGCGGAGCGGCTTTGAGTCGGAACTGCCCGCTGTCGCCCGAGATAGTCCCGGAGATGAAGGTGGAATCGGCTTTCAGCAAGATGACATTGGCAAAGGGTACTGGCCGGTTACGGCTGTCAACGATGCGCCCGCTAAGATTAGTTTGCGCCTGAAGCGTCACGGCCGACAACAGCAGGCCCAAGGAAAGAAGGGTTTGAATCTTTTTGTTAGTAATCATTTTCATGCTGCTCATCGTAAATCATAGGTTATAGAGTATCTTCGGCAAAGATAACGCGCATTTCACCATTTTACTCATTTCCTGTCGGATTGTTTTAGATGCGCCAGCTTGGGGACTCATAATTTCCCTCTAACTTTGCGAATCCAATTATATAATGTATAAGAGCAAAAGGAAATGAATACGAAAGAAGAAAAGATGGCCGCCTTCGGGCGTTTGCTGGACGTGATGGACGAGCTGCGGGTGAAATGTCCTTGGGATAAGAAGCAGACGAACGAGAGCCTGCGCACCAACACCATAGAGGAAACCTACGAGCTGAGCGACGCCCTGATGCGCGAGGATAAGCAAGACATAAAAAAGGAACTGGGCGACGTGCTGCTGCAAATCGTTTTTTACGCCAAGATAGGTGAAGAACAGGGCGCCTTCGACATCAAAGAGGTCTGCGACGCCTTATGCGAAAAACTCATCTACCGGCATCCGCATGTCTTTGGCAACGTATCTGCCGACACGGCGCAGAAGGTGGAGCAAAATTGGGAGCAGCTCAAGCTGAAGGAAAAGAATGGCAACAAGACTGTCCTTTCGGGTGTGCCCGCCGCCCTGCCCTCGGTGGTGAAAGCTTACCGCATCCAAGACAAGGCCCGCAACGTGGGCTTCGACTGGGAAAAGCGCGAACAGGTATGGGACAAGGTGAAGGAGGAATTCCTTGAATTGAAGGAGGAGATAGCCGCCATGGACGCCGAGCGCATGGAAGGCGAATTCGGCGACCTTTTCTTCAGCCTCATCAACGCCGCCCGCCTGTATAAAATCAACCCCGACAACGCCCTGGAACGCACCAACCAAAAGTTCATCCGCCGTTTCAACTATCTCGAAACGCAAACCATCGACCGGGGACGTTCGTTGAAAGACATGAGCCTGGCCGAGATGGATGCCATCTGGGACGAGGCCAAAGCAAAGGGCCTGTAAGACGCCTCCATAGGCGCAGGGGAAAATCGGAGGCGGTTTGCCTGATTAGAAAAAAAGGCATAGCTTTGCAAGCTAAATTCTCAGGGAATATTAATTAACTAACTATAAGATAGTAAGAATGAACATATCGTTCTGCAATAGGGATGCCGTCAAAGGCATACTGAAAATAGAAGTTGCCAAGGCCGACTACGCCGAGCAATTAGAGAAGAGCCTGCGCAGTATCCGGCAGAAAGCCAACATGCCCGGCTTCCGAAAAGGCATGGTTCCTTTGTCTTTGATAAAAAAGATGTATGGCCGGCAAGCCATGGCAGAAGAAATTGAGAAGGTACTTTCGGATAACTTATTCAAGTACATACGCGACAACAAAATCGACCTGTTATGCGACCCCCTACCCAACCAGACCGAGCAGAAGGAGTTGGATTTCGACAGCCAGGAGGACTTCGAGTTCTATTTTGACCTGTCTTTTTCACCCGAAATTTCCCTGAAGTTGACAAAGAAGAACAAATTACCTTATTATCATATCTTGGTGGACGAGCAGAAGGTGGACGACCAAATAGCGTCGGACCGCCGGAACCAGGGCAGCTATACGGAAGTGGAAGAAGTGAGCGGCGAGCAAGACCTGATCAAAGGCAGCTTGGTCGAACTGGCGGAGGGGCAACCCAAGACGGGCGGCATCTGGCACGAAGAGACTGCGCTGATGACGCATTATTTCACCAACAAAGACATAGCCGGCAGCTTCCTCGGCGCCAAGGTGGGCGGCAGCGTGGACTTCAACCCCAAGAAAGCCTGCGAGGGTGCCGAGAACGCCCAGGCCGAATTGGCCTCCTTGCTGGGCATCAGCAAGGAAGAAGCCGCCAACGTGGACGCAGACTTCCGGTTTGAAATCAAGAGCATCACGCATTACGAGCCGGCCGAACTCAACCAAGCCTTCTATGACAAGCTCTTCGGCGAAGGCACGGCCGTGACTTCCGAAGAAGCTTATCGCGCCAAAATAAGGGAATCGCTGGAAAACCTCTTCGCACAGCAAAGCGACTACAAGCTCTCGGCGGACGCACGCCCCTACCTGCTGGAGAAGGCCGGCGAGCTGTCCGTAGCCGACGATTTGCTCAAACGCAAATACCAGGACTTGAACCCCAAGGCCAGCACGGAAGAGATAGAGAAAGCCTATCCCGCCATGCTGGAATCTATCAAGTATAGCGCCATCGTGCGGCACATATTCGCCGAGAACAATCTCAGCATTTCAGAGGATGACCTGAAGAAGGAAGCTGCGCGGGAAGCCCGCAACCAGTTCGCCCGCTACGGTATCAACGTCGTTGCCGACGACATGATAGCTCGCTATGCCGAATCCATGCTGAAAGACGAGAAGCAGGCCGCCCACTTCGAGGACGAAGCCCGCATAGCCAAGCTGGTAGGCTGGCTGAAAGAGACCATCACCTTGCAAGACAAAGACGTCAGCTTCGAGGAATTCGGCAAGCTTTTTGAAAGCTCAAGCCAAGAAGACCAAGCCCAGCCCGAGGAGGAATAAAAGGCTTTGCCTTTCTCGAATATTTATTTATAACTTTGCTCTCCCGCAAGGAAGGGGGAATAACTCCCCTCCCTTGCGGGAGAGATTAAAAAAAGATACAATGAACGATTTCACGCGTTACGCTACGCGGCATTTGGGCGTCAACAGCCAAACGCTTGACGCTTACACGAAGCTGTTCGACAGCATGACCCCTTATATCTTAGAGGAACGCCAGCTGAATGTGCAAGCCATGGACGTGTTCTCCCGCCTGATGATGGACCGCATCATCTTTTTGGGCACGGCCATAGACGACCAGGTAGCCAATATTGTGCAGGCACAGCTGCTTTACCTCGAGTCGAGCGACCCGGGGAAAGACATCTCCCTGTACATCAACTCCCCCGGAGGCTCCGTCTACGCGGGCTACGGCATCTACGACACGATGCAGTTCATCGGCAGCGAAATATCCACCATCTGCACGGGCATAGCCGCTTCCATGGCGTCCATCCTGCTGGTAGCCGGCCATAAAGGCAAGCGTTTCGCCCTGAAACATTCGCGGGTGCTGATACACCAGCCCCTGGGTGGTGCGCAAGGGCAAGCTTCCGACATAGAAATTGCAGCACGCGAAATTCTGAAGGTGAAGAAAGAACTTTACACCATCATCTCCGAACATTCGGGACAGCCCTACGACAAGGTGGAACACGACGGCGACCGCGATTATTGGATGACCGCCGAAGAAGCCAAAGCCTACGGCATGATTGATGACATCCTGATTCACAAATAAAGCATGGCGAAATTCAACAACAACGGTAGCTGTTCCTTTTGCGGGCGCAGTGCCAAGGAAGTAGGCATGCTCATCAGCGGGATAAACGGCGCCATCTGTGATGAATGCATCCAGCAGGCATACGAAATCGTAAAGGAAGAAGCCGCCACAGGCAAGAAGAACTTCCAGATGGACCGGCAGGAACTGCCGCGTCCGGGAGACATCAAGACTTTCCTCGACCAATATGTCATCGGGCAAGACGCCGCCAAACGTTACCTTTCCGTGGCCGTGTACAACCATTACAAACGCCTGCTGCAAAAGGCAAGCGCCGACGACGTGGAGATTGAGAAGTCGAACATCATCATGGTAGGCGCCACCGGCACGGGAAAAACGCTTTTAGCCCGTACCATCGCCAAGCTGTTGAAAGTGCCCTTCGCCATCGTCGACGCCACGGTGCTGACTGAAGCCGGCTATGTGGGCGAAGACGTGGAAAGCATCCTGACCCGCTTGCTGCAAGCCGCCGATTACGACGTGGAAGCGGCCCAAAGGGGCATCGTTTTCATCGACGAAATCGACAAGATTGCCCGCAAAGGCGACAATCCCTCCCTCACCCGCGACGTCAGCGGGGAGGGTGTACAGCAGGGCTTGCTCAAGTTGCTGGAAGGTTCCATCGTGAACGTCCCCCCACAAGGCGGGCGCAAGCATCCGGAACAAAAGCTGATACCCGTCGACACGAAGAACATCCTCTTCATCTGCGGCGGCGCCTTCGACGGCATAGAAAAGAAAATCGCCCAAAGGCTCAACACCCGCGTCGTGGGTTATATTGCCGGGAAAGTGGCGGAACGGGTTGATCGTTCCAACTTCCTGCAATACATCACGCCGGCCGATCTGAAGTCCTTTGGCCTGATTCCCGAAATCATCGGCAGGCTCCCGGTATTGACCTATCTGGAACCACTTGACCGCCAGGCGTTGCGCAGTATCCTTACCGAACCGAAAAACTCCATCATCAAACAATACGTTAAGTTGTTCGAGATGGACGGCATCCGCCTCTCCTTCGAGGAAGGGGTGTATGAATACATCGTCGACCAGGCCCTCGCCTTCAAGTTGGGCGCCCGCGGTCTCCGCTCCATCGTAGAGGCCATCATGATAGACGCCATGTACAGCCTGCCCTCGGAGAAGAAGAAGGCATTCAAGGTCAGCCTCGACTATGCCAAAGAAAAACTGGAACGACAAGAGAACAACCACCTCCGGATAGCCTGAGGGAGGGCAAACGAAATACAGAGATTAGAGAAAGAGGCTTGCAGATGGCACAAGACAAACTGGCAGAGGCGCTGCAGAAACATTTCGGATTCAGCACTTTCAAGGGGAACCAAAGGGAAATCATAGAAAACGTGTTGGCGGGGAGGGATACCTTCGTGCTGATGCCTACGGGTGGAGGGAAATCCCTCTGCTACCAGCTTCCTTCGCTCATGATGGAAGGGACAGCCATCGTCATCTCCCCGCTGATTGCCTTGATGAAGAACCAAGTGGATGCCATGCGCAATTATTCGGAAGAGGACGGCATTGCCCATTTCTTGAATTCTTCGCTCAACAAGGCTGCCATCGAACAAGTCAGGGAAGACCTGCTGAACGGGCGCACCAAGCTGCTTTACGTAGCACCGGAATCGCTCACCAAAGAAGAAAACGTGGAATTTCTGCGTAAGATACCCATCTCCTTCTATGCGGTTGACGAGGCACACTGCATCTCGGAGTGGGGTCATGACTTCCGCCCGGAATACCGACGCATACGGCCCATCATCAACGAAATCGGCAAACGCCCGCTTATCGCCCTCACCGCCACGGCCACCCCCAAGGTGCAACACGACATACAGAAGAACCTCGGCATGAACGAGGCCGCCGTCTTCAAATCCTCTTTTAACCGCCCGAACCTCTACTATGAGATACGTCCCAAAGGCCCCGATGTGGACAAGGAAATCATCAAGTATATCAAAACCAACGAAGGCAAGGCGGGCATAGTCTACTGCCTTTCCCGCAAGAAGGTGGAAGAATTCGCCGACATCCTCAAGGCCAACGGCATCAAGGCTTTGCCTTACCATGCCGGCATGGAATCACAGGTGCGCACCGCCAACCAGGATGCTTTTCTGATGGAGCAGGCCGACGTCATCGTGGCCACCATCGCTTTCGGCATGGGCATAGACAAACCCGACGTGCGCTACGTTATCCATTACGACATGCCCAAAAGCCTTGAGGGCTATTACCAAGAGACCGGAAGGGCCGGCCGCGACGGGGGTGAAGGCAATTGTATCGCCTTCTATACTTACAAAGACCTGCAGAAACTGGAAAAGTTCATGCAAGGCAAACCTGTGGCCGAACAGGAAATCGGCAAACAACTCCTGCAAGAAACGGCGGCATACGCCGAAACGGCCATGTGCCGCAGGAAAGTCTTGCTCCATTATTTCGGCGAAGAGTACACGGAAGACAACTGTGGAAACTGTGATAATTGTTTGAACCCTAAAAAACGAGTGGAAGCAAAAGAACTACTAAGTACCGTACTCGAAGTGGTAGGTGCACTAAAAGAAAAATTCAAAACAGAATATATCGTCAACTTACTGATAGGAAACGAAACCGCCGAAATCCAATCTTACAAGCATAACGAGAGCGAATACTTCGGCTCCGGGCAAGACGAGGACGAAAAGACCTGGAACGCCGTCATCCGGCAAGCCCTGATAGCCGGCTATCTGGTCAAGGACATTGAAAACTACGGACTGCTGAAAATCACGCCTAAAGGCCACGCCTTCATGGACAAACCCGAATCATTCAAAATCGTCGAAGACAACGAGTTCGACGAGGATGAAGAGGATGTTCCCGTACGCGGAGGCGCCAGTTGCGCCGTCGACCCCACACTTTACGCGATGATGAAAGACCTGCGCAAGAAACTCTCCAAGCGCCTGTCGGTACCGCCCTTCGTCATCTTTCAGGACCCTTCGCTCGAAGCCATGGCCACCACCTATCCCATCACGCTGGAAGAACTTCAGAACATCCCCGGCGTGGGAGCGGGAAAAGCCAAACGCTACGGCAAGGAATTCATCGACCTCATCCGCAAGCACGTGGAAGAAAACGAAATCGAACGGCCGGAAGACCTGCGCGTACGTACCGTGGCCAACAAGTCGAAGTTGAAAGTCTGGATTGTACAAAGCATTGACCGCAAAATCGCCCTCGACGACATCGCCACGACCAAAGGCATGGAATTTTCCGAACTGCTCACGGAAGTGGAATCCATCGTTTACTCGGGTACGCGAATCAATATAGATTACTTCCTTAACGACGTGGTTGACGAAGACCACATCTCCGACATCTACGACTATTTCAAGACGGCGGAAACGGATAACCTGGAGCAGGCCATAGAAGAATTGGGCAGCGACTACACGGAAGATGAAATCCGCTTGGTACGTATCAAATTCCTTTCGGAAATGGGCAACTAATCCTAAAAACGGCAGGCGGATATACTTTCGGGGACTGCTCCGCGTTCTATTAGGGCATCTTTAATCTGTTTTTATATGAAGTTAGAACGATTCACGATTAAGAAGAAAATGACGCTGGCCGCCCTATTGGCACTGGCCTGCTGTCCTGCCCTGCAAGCCCGGAAACTGGCCGATTCGGTCATCATGGTGGTGGGAAACCGCGCCGTTCCCGTAGCCGAGTTCGAATACATCGCCCGCAAGAACAACGAGGTGGACTTTTCCAAGCCCGCTTCCGTGCAACATTATATCGGGCTGTTCAAGGACTTCAAGCTCAAGGTGGCGGAAGCCGAAGCCGAAGGGCTTGACCAGACGGAGTCTTTTAAGCGGGAATTCAACGAATACAAAGAACAACTGATACAATCATACCTTTGCGACCAGGCCGGCGAGGATTCGGCGGCGCGCACCATATACGACCGGGGCGGGGAATATCTCGTCGTGAGCCATATTCTGGTGCCCTTCGACAAAGAACAGAATGTGACGGCCGATACGCTCAGGCTTTATAAAAAGGTGATGGACATTTATGCCCAACTGCGTGCGGGAGCCGATTTCGACACGCTGGGCAAGCGACTGGCCGCTCCTTATATAAAAGGCAGCAAAGAAAAAGCGCCCGCCGGCAGCATAGAAGTGCGCTACTTGTTCATCCCACGCCTCCAACCCCTGCAAGGGGATAAGACCTTCGAGAAGGTGGCTTATGCCACGCCGGTGGGTTCTTACAGCGCGCCCGTCCGCACGCCTGACGGTTACGAAATTATCAAGGTGCAAGCTCGTCGCCCCTTCTTCAGAAGCATACAGGTGGCTTATATCAACCTGCCCTATGACTTGAAGGGGAAGAAGCCGCGCTCCAAAGAAGAAGTCGCCAAACTTGCCGACGAAGCCTATAACAAGGCTAAGGCCGGAGAAGATTTCAGCAAGCTGGTTTATGCCTATTCGGCCGACACCCTGAAAGGCGGCGTGCTGCCTCCCATAGAGCCGGCCCAGTTGCAACCCGTTCTGGAAGCGGCCGTGTTCGCCCTGCAAAAGCCGGGCGATATTTCCCGCCCCGTGTACAACGAAAAGGGAGCCTACATCTTTGAGTTGCTTAACAGGCAGGTACGCCTGCCCTTCAGCGAAGTCAAAGACGCCATCATCGGCAAGATGAAGGAAACAGACCGCAACTTCGACCTGTACCGTACGTGGGACGCTTACCTGAAACGCACTTACCATTACCAGCCCAATCCCGAAGCTTATGCCGATTTCGCAAACCTCTGTGACACGCTTTTCCCGCTCAGGGTCGCTTTCTGGGAGCATACGAAGGACTTGAACAAGGTGCTCTTTCGCCTGAACGGCATGGACATGACGCAAGCTGAGTTTGCGCGTTACCTGCGCCAGCATCCCATCTCGGCCAAACCTTATTCCAAGGATTTCCTTCGGGAAATCTATGAGCTTTGTATCCGCGACCTGGGTACGGCCGACGCCCGTCATGACCTTTACACCAGACATCCAGAGGTTCCCCTCCTGCTGCAAGAATATCGCGACGGCATCCTGCTTTTCGACGTCAGCAACGCCAAGGTATGGAGCAAGCCCGTGGCGCAACGGGATTCCATAGAAAGTCATTGGCTGAAACAATTGGCCGACAAATATCCGGTCGTCATCAACCAAAAGGCATTGAAGAAATTGATTAAGGAAGAGAAAAAATGAAATTGCGCACCTTATTGGTAGGAGGTATCACGTCCTTGTTGCTTGTCGGCTGCCACCGGCCGCAAGTCATCACCGACGTGCAGGTCGTCGCCAAGGTGAACGACCGCAGCTTGACACGCAAAGAAGTGCTGAGCATCCTGCCAAAAAAGGTCAGTTCGGCCGACAGCCTGCTGATGTGCGAGAATTATATAAAAAACTGGGTCAAGGACGCCCTGATTTACGACTTGGCCCTGCGCAATCTTGACGACAACGAGAAGGCGGAGATAGACAAGCTGGTCGACGACTACCGCCATTCGCTGGTACGCTACCGTTACCAGGAACGGCTGATAAAGGAAAGGCTATCGGCCAACCTCAGAGAATCGGACAAAATCAACTTTTAC
>JAISGW010000151.1 GCA_031262895.1 Tannerella sp.
ATTTCTCCGCGTCGGCCTTCTTGCCCGTATGCACATTGGTGAAATAGCCGCCGTCGCGTTCGTAGTATGCGCTCAGGGACAGGCCGAGCGTAGACGACAGCTTGGCGTAATGGGCGGCTTTGGCCTTGAATTGCCCGTAGTCGCCGCCCGAAAGGAAGAACTTGGTACCCTGGTAATCGAAAGGCGAAAGGGTGTAGATGTTCACGATGCCGCCCATGGCGTTGCGGCCGTAAAGGGTGCCTTGCGGGCCGCGCAGCACTTCGATGCGCCGTATGTCGGTCAATTCAAAGTCGAAGGTGCTCTTGTCCAAGTACGGGACGTTGTCCACGTAAAGGCCGATGGACTGTCCGCTGCTGCGGGCGCCTATGCCGCGTATGTAAATGGCCGAGGTTTGGCGCGAACCGTAATCGGGGATATAAAGGTTGGGCACCAAGGTGCTCAAATCTTTCAAGGCGCTGATGCCCCGTTCCCTGATGGCCTGCGGCCCGACAAGCGAAACGGAACCGGGAAGCTTGCGAAGGCTATTGGTTTCCTTGGTTGAGGAGGTCACCACGACCTCTTTGATGTGGTACGTCCTTATGCTGTCGGCCTCAAGATTATCCGCCTGCAAAGGCTGCAGGCAAAAACATCCGGCCCCAAGCAGGATGCCCCAAAGGCAGTGTTTCATCTGACTACAATATGAAAAAACGTTTTATTTCCTGCAAAGGAACAATAAAGATTTCTCCCCCGCAAACATCCTCCCTCCTGCCCCCTCATCCCTAAGCCCTGATTTTTGTACCATTTGTCACACGAATTGTACGATTTGTCACCTTCCGGCTTCTTCCCGCCCGCTAACTTTGTTGCCGGGTAAACCCACGTAATATAGAAACAGTATTATAGAAACAGTAGAGCAAATGGACACACGTTATGTTTTAATGAAATCCTCCGCCTTTGCCGCGACAGGCCTGTTGGTCTTTTCGGGCTGCACGTTCGAGGAAAAGGAAGTCCAATCCCTGAACCCGCCCAAGCTCGCGCAGGATGCCATCGCCTTCCATTCCTCGGCCTTCAAGGTGGCCAGCAAAACGCCGGTCATTGACGGCAACAACATCAGCACCTTCAAGGTGTCGGCCAACCTACCCTACCCTTCCGACCCGGGGCAGACCATCCTGGGGAAGCACGGATTCAACTTCATCGATGGTTTGAACGTGCTCCGCCGGGCCGAAAGCTGGGGTTACGCGCCCTCCATATATTGGCCGAACGACAGCGACGAGATCAGCTTCTATGCCTATTCGCCGGCCGGTTCGGTGAACCTCGAAGATTTCTATTCGGGGATGCTCGCCCTTCCCTCGAAAGACACGGCGCAGATAAGCTACACGGTGCCTACCGACCCGGGACCCACCGTGGGCGGCAGCGGGGCGAACGGCGCCAAACTGCCGGAAGACCTGCTGGTGGCTTTCAGCAAGCGGAGAAAGCTGGACGGCGACACGGTGCTGCTGAACTTCCGACACGCACTCTCCATCGTGACTTTCGCCGCCCGTAACACCACGCAGGATTTGGACGTCACCCTGCAAAAGGTGCAAATTATCCGGCTAAAGACGACGGGTACGCTTGACCTCTCACAAAATTTCAATCAGGACAACGTCTACTGGAACACTTCCGCCGACGCCGTCCCCCAAGATTATACGGCGGGCATCCCCCTGCAAGACGACGGCTCCTACGCCATCAGCCTGCCGCCCCAAGGGCCGCAGAGCAATTACCTTTCCATCTCCGGCCCTTCGGAAGGCATGCCCGTCATGCCGCAGGGTTTCAAGGTCGACGGCGGGAACCCCCAGGCTTATACGAAACCCTTTGTGCTGGACGACAGCTCCGCCCCTGAGCCGAACCAGCCGGGTATCCTGGTGACCTATATGGCTAAGAGTTCCGTGCAATTGGTCGCCCCTTCGGGCACGCGCGCCTTCTATCCTTTCAGCAAATTGTATCATTCGCCCAATTACAGCGGGCTGCCCGATTTGGAGGGGAACAACCCTTCTGACGACGCTTTCGCCTTTCAGATGGGGAAACGCTACCAGTTCCGTTTCGATTTCGACGGTTCGGCCTACCCGCGCATCGACTTCCAGACCGGCAACATTGACGACTTCCAGACCGACTCCGTCATAGAGTCCGTACCCACGATAGCATTGACGGGCAATGCCTTCAGCTTGGTGGGCAATCGGAAATACATGAAAGTGGGGAATCAGAGGCAAACGAGTATTGCCGGCCCCGACGTGAAGACGAACCAGCGGAGCTGGGCGGGAGAAGTGCGGCAAGGCGACGGCTGGTTGACGCTGAACACCCTCTTCGGGCGCAACGGCGAGCTGCTCAAGTTCACTGTATCGGAAAACAAGGACTCGCTCAGCAGTAATCGTAACGGCTATATCGTCGTTTACACTTCCGACCCGACAGTTACCGACACGCTCTTCGTCACGCAGGGCAACAAGTAAGGCACGAGGTGCCGGCTATTTCCGCAGGGCTTCGGTCTCTACCATCATGCCGGCGCGCAACTGGCGCATCACCTCGGGCGAAACGTCCTTCAAGTCTATACGTACGGGAATGCGCTGCTGCACCTTCACGAAGTTGCCTGCCGAGTTGTCGGTAGGCACTAACGAATATTTCGAGCCGGTAGCCTCGGAGATGGCGCTGACCACTCCCTGGAAAACTCGTCCGGGCAGGGCGTCAACCCGCACACGTACGGATTGGCCGATATAAATATGAGGGATTTGCGTTTCCTTGTAATTGGCGGTGACCCATTTGTCGAGACCGCGTACCAAGTACGATACGGTCTGCCCGGATTGCACGTACTGCCCGGGTTCCAGGGTGCGGCGGCCCATGTAGCCGTCGTAAGGAGCGACGAGCACAGTGTAGGAGAGATTCAGCTTGGCCAGGTCGAGGGCGGCTTCCTGCCGCAGGATGGCCGCCTCCGTGTTGGTCGTCCGCTTGCTGGTTTCGGCGTATTGCGAGCGCAAGGCCTGCTTCTGCTCCACCAACGCCTGGTAGCGGGCTTGGGCCGCCTCGTATGCGGCCTTGGTCTGTTCGTATTGCTGCTCCGGCACCGACTGCTCGGCCAGCAGGCGGCTGAAGCGGTGGTAGTCCTGCTCCAATTGCCAAAGCTTGGCTTTCGCCTCGGCGATATTGGCGTCTTGCACGGCGATGTTGGTCTGCGAAACTTCTATGCCCGAGCGCAGCACGTCTTGCGAGCCGCGGGCGTCGAGCAGCGCCGCTTCGGCTTCCTTGACCTTGATTTGATATTCCCGATTGTCGAGCACGAGCAGGGTATCGCCCTTGTGCACGAACTGATGCTCCGTGAAGCGCACTTCCTTTATATAGCCCGAGGCGCGGATGTTCAGCGGCGCCACGTATTGGTCGATGAAGGCGTCGTTGGTCACCTCATAATTAATGTAGCGCCAGAAATAGGTTGCCGTCCACCAAAGCCCGGAAGCCGCGATGCAGAGGCAGACGAAATTCAGGATGATATTGTTGAGGCGGCGCTGTTTCAGCCGCTTTTGTTTCTTTTCTAATTCTATGTCCATTGTTTCTTGTCAAAGGCGCCCACAGGCCTTTTGGAGTTGGTAATAAGTGTACACCACGCGGGTGCGCGCCGTGATAAGCTGGAGTTCCGCGTTCAGACGCACGGTATTGGCGTCAAGCAGGTCGGTGAGAATGGCCAATTGCCCTAAGTAACGATTCTGCATGATGCGGTAGTTCTCGTCGGCCTGTCGCACCGAGAGTTTGAGGGCATCAACCCGCTGGAGGGCTTCCTGATGCCGCAGGAAGGCGCTGCGCACTTCCATGCGGATGTTTTGTTTCTTTTGTTCTTCCGCGTTCTCCCGAAGGAGCACCATGATTTGGCCGGCCTTTATCCGGTGCCTGTTTGTATAAAGGGAGGACAGGGGATAAGAAATGGACAGCCCCAGGTTCCAGTTATTGTTGTACATGTCTTCCAGCGTGCGGGCGATAGGCCGGGCCAGCGTGTTGGAAGCGTAGAGCGCGACGTTCGGGCGCGAGGCGGCCTGCGTCAGCCGCACCTCGTTGCGGGCGAGTTCGGTCTGCTTGCGGAGCAGCTGCATGGACGGCTCGTCGGCATAGGCTTCGAGAAGGTAATCCCCATACGTTTGCAGGGTGGAAGCCTGGTAAAGCAGGCTGGTGTCGGGCTTTAGGAGCAGACTTTCGTCTTGTCCGAGCAGGATGTCGAGCTGTTGCGAGACGAGGGCGATGCTGTTGTCCGTCTCCCGCAAGGAGAGCCGGTCGTTGGTGAGCTGCAGCTCGCTACGCAACACGTCGTTGTCGGTAATCAGGCCCTCCTGTTTCATGCGGCGAATGTCGCGCAGCCGGTGCTCCGACTCGTCAATGTTCCTGGACAGCACCTCGTGCTGCTTGTAAAGGCTGAAGAGGTTCAGGTAGCGGTCGAGCAGCCCGAGCTTCAGTTCGGAACGGTCGCTGAGCGTCTGCAGGTAGGCGATTTGCTTTTCCAGATCCGCCTTGCGGATGTTGTTTTTTATCCGGCCACCCTGATAAATAGGTTGCGTCAGGTCGACGGCGTAGTTCTGCGCCCAGTCGGGCACGTCGGGCGTGCTGAGGCCCGATAGCCCCCTTTGCCAGACGAGCGGTTGCCCCACGAAGCCGCCCCGAAGGCCTATTTGCAGCTCGGGGAACCTCGCCGTGCGGGCGCTGCGCGCCTGTTCGCCTGCCACGGATTCCTTCATCCTGTCGGCCTGCAATTGCAGGCTGTGCCGCAGGCCCTGCTCGAAAAGCTTGGCCACGGGCAAAAACAATGTGTCCGCCTGCGCGGCCACCTTATGGGGCGCCGCACAGAGGCAGCAGAGAAGGATAAGGGAGTGGCGGTAAGCTGTATACCTTGTCATGAATTTACAAACCATCTTTTTGCGGCCGCAAAGGTACGAATTTTAGTTTTTAGGGAGGAAGGCGATATTCTTTATATGGAAATGCGCGGAAGGACCGCAGTCCGAAAGAACGTTTTGCTTATGTCATTGAGCAGGCCGCGCCGATGCAGTGGTGAAAACGGAAGACTACATCTACGTCTTCGAGTTCAAGTTGGACGGCTCGGCCGAAGAAGCCTTAGCGCAAATAGAACGGCAAGGCTACCTGCAACCGTACTTCTCAGACGGTCGGAAGCTGTTAGCCGTAGGTGCCAATTTCAGCAAAGCGGAACGCAACCTCGACCGCTTCCTTTGCAAAACCCTCTGAGAAGAACTCGCCCAAATAAGGTGCCGCCGTTCGTTGAAATAATTGGATTTTTTGCTACCTTTGAAGCAAGAAAAATACCGGAATGACACCCCCCTCTCCAAAAGTACCTGACAAGACCTGACAAATGAGAAGAATTGCCAATGACAAAATGGCAAAGCCCTGGCTTACAAGCGGGAAAAAACAACGTTTTATGACGACGGGCTCGCGAGAACAATTTGTCAAGACGTTGAATTGCCGCCGCAAGACGTTACATTATTTTCGTGAGTTCGTGAGTCTGTCGCGATAAAGTACCTCACCCCCAACCTCCTCTCCTTGGGAGAGGGGGGAACTGCAAGCTATTGTCCTTCCTCCGTTGCCTGAAGGCAAGGGCAACCCAATGTGACTCTGTGGCTCATTAATTGCTATTACATAATTAGTCCCAATTTTTTGCCGTTCGTTTCAACGAACGGGCAAGAGAAAAGCCGAATCTTCCGGGGCTTTAGCCCCCTGACGGTTTTTTCAATTCGGGACGACAAGCTTTATAAGCCATTGAAGGATAGCTTAAAACCTGTGACTTGGCCTTCGTCACCGGCCGGCTTTTTGGACAGCCGTCCAAAGGTCCCGCCTTTCCAGGGAAATGGAACTAAGCGGAACTGCGGCACAAGTCATCCGCCTTTTCCGGTCCGGTGACGAAGGCTTAGTCAGCCTTACCACATTATGAACCACCCGGTTACAAAGGCCGCCTTTACGAACTAAAAACTTGATTTCCTCTCTCCGCCGAGCGATTTGGAGACTATCCCCGATAAAATCAAAGTTTGTAGAACACAGTAGGCAATCCGAAAAATCGGGAGACGCTCATTAGCAACAAATACGTTCTCTATCGTGTGAAAATTGGGTTAAAAGTCCCGAAAGCATTGTCAAAGGAAGCTTTTTCAGGTTGCTCGCCGCCGTGGTGCGGACAATAGCTTCGTATCATGCCAGGGCTGTATGCAGGCTGTTATAGGAAGGACGGTAAATCAGATATTCATTTCATTTCGTCGCTGGCCATCTCAAATCATCGATGGTCGGTCGCACAAGAGGCGAAGACAAACACGGTAACGAAATCCTTTGTTACGCCTAATTTACTGAATAAGAATACATATGACGAGTGATGCAAGGATGAAAAACATTTTTGTCAACCTATTTCAGGATGAACAGCGGCCTGTTTGCCTTCGAGTGGCCTGTCGTTATTTTTTGCCCCTCCTCACGACGGCTCCTTCTAATTGGTCAGTTGATCAATTATTGTAGAGGCAATCGCATACGTTTAGGGAGCAACCGCCATGCTCATCCTACAGGACTGTAGTGCCCTTCGGCCTGCGCAAGACCCTATGGCGGCAACAAATGCTCCTGTCACCACAGAGGGAAGAAATTGAACGTTTCCTTGCTATTGCAGGCTTTTGTGTCATGACATGTCATAAAAAAGCAAGAAAAATTTGCTCATATCAGAAGTAATCCTGATATTTGTCGATTGAAATATAACAAACATATGCAATGGCAGTAACAACATTAAAAAAAATCCTTATTGATGAGGGTATGACTCAGGCCGAATTGGCAACGGCTACAAGCTTAAATTATTCAACGATTAATAGGTTCGTTAATGGAGCAAGAACACCCTCCCCGACCATAGCCAACAAAATCATAAACATAATAAACGACTATTCGGGAAGTAACGGGAAAAAGAAGCACTATACTGTTCAGGGGGTATGGCCTAATTCAAAAAAGGTAAAGGAATGAGTCTGATACAAAAAATAGGAATCATTGCAGTGATTCTGGTGGGGTGTATTGTGGGTATATGGGGGGTAATAACAATAAGTAAATCTATAGGTAATTTTATCGTTGAGAGACGAGGGTATAAACATCCAGACGAAACAAACCAAAAGCATGGGTTAGTATACAAGAAGTCCAATAATAAGGAGGGAGATGGAGTATTGGAGGCGGATCAGTCTCCTCTTTCTTTGTTTTAGTGTTTATGAATGGGGTATTCTCAAAATTAATAAAGGAATTTGATTGTATTGGATGGATACCAACTGTGCGGGGGGGATTTTCTATTCGCTTTTTTGATTATAAGGAGAAATCATCTCCGATGATGGGTGATATAGACAAATATGCAATATCGTTTAAAACATATGATGGATTTAAGTCTATACGATATTTTATTGCAAGTTCTTTGTATAATTGTACAGATAGCAAATGGGATAGAAATTACGTACATACATTTCGATTTATTTTTAGAGCCACGACTAATAATGAAGAAATGGGTAAACAACTCGGTGGAGTTTCTTATTCCAAAGGCAAATTCCTTGTTGGAAAGCTTACAATAGTCCCACAATTTGATACTTCCATTAACTTAAATCCATTTAAAAGGGAATTTCTAAAAAGAGAATTTGAATTAAAAGATGAAGCAAATCTCATTCATGAATTGCAAGGTATAACTAAGGAAAAGCTTAACTTTGATAAATTAGTCAATAGCGGTGGTTCGTGCGATAACCTTGAGGGAAAAAGGACAGAACTTAAAAGACATTGGGACTATATAGAATCCATAATAAATAGAATAGACAATATCACTGATAAAAAGCATTGTGTCTATAAATTTGATGTGATTTTG
>JAISGW010000012.1 GCA_031262895.1 Tannerella sp.
GAAAAATTATATTTTATGGGTAGCAGGCCTATTCCTTTCCCTGCTGGGGATGGAGGCCTGCCATTCCGAGAACGAACCCTTAAGGGATTATGGGGCCGTCTTGAATGACAGGTTGACGACGCTATACCTTGGCGTGCAAAGCAATCATTGTCCGTATTATCCTGAGGGCTTGTATGTGGAGGAGGGTAAAGTCTTTTTCAGCGACATATTTCACTTTTGAACGGCTAAGCAACGATTCCTTGTATTTCAGAAAGCTTACCAGCCGGCATGGCCGGCTGGCTATCCAGATTCAGGCGCTATGCGCCTCTACAGCCACTTTGAGACTATAAGACTATAAGATTGTAAGACGAATCTTAAAGTCTATTGGTCTTATAGTCTAATGGTCTTATAGTCTTATTGTCTCAGGGTCTTAGGGTCTCAACGTTTTCTCACCAATTCGGGGATGTTGAAGGAGTAAAGGGAGCGGAGATAATAGTCCGGTTCCTTCTGCGGGAGCAGGAAGGGCTTGGAGGTTTTCCCGTTCTTGTCGATATGGCAGAGGAAGGGCCGGGTGTAAAGTCCGTCGATGCGGCGGCTGCTAAACACGAACCAGCGGCTGTTGCTCGACCAGGAATGGTAGCTCTCCACGTCGGGACTGTTGACACCGGGCAGGGAATCGGTGCGCAGGGTGGCGAGGTCGAGCAGCCGCAGGTCGGCCTCCTTGTGCCAGATGGAGAAGTTGCCGTAGTCGAAAAGGGTATAGAGCAGGAAACGTCCGTCGGGCGAGACGCGCGGGAAGGAAACGCTCCGCCCTTGTGTGCGGGCATTGTAGAGCGTGTCCACCGCCGAGCCGAAGGTTTTGGGTGCGGCGTCGACGGGGATGCTTAAGAGGCTGTACTTCATCTTGCGGTAGGACTCGGGCATGGGATAGGCTTTTGCCGAGCAGAAATACAGGCGTTTGCCGTCGGGCGAAAAAGCGGGGAAGGTTTCCAGTGCCTTCGGCGAAGAGAGGAGGCTGTCGGTAGTGAGCTGCTGCGTGCGGCAGTCGTAAAGGTAAATGTCGGAGGAGACGTCGTAGACTTCTATGCGGTTGGCGTCGGCCAGGTGGAAGTCCTGGTGGGTCACGTTGCTGGAAAAGGCGATGAACTTTCCCGAAGGATGCCAGTAAGGATAGGTGAGGTGCACCGTGTCGGGCTGCGGATGCAGTTGCCGCAGCTTCCCGTCTTCCATCAGGTAGGTGCCGGCGTGGGCCGCACGCTGGTGGAAGAGCATCTTGTCGGGCGATTCCATACAGAAGGAATGGCAATTCATGCAGTTATGATCGGTTTGCTTGTTGGCGATGAGCGTCTCTTCCTTGAAACTTTCCAGGTCGCGGCGGTAGATGCCCATGCTGCCCCACATGCGGTAGCCCGGGGCGATGCGGCGGTAGACTAAGCTGCCGTCTATGGAATCGGTGGAGACGAAGAAGGAGAAGGGGGCGTAGCGAAGCCAGCCGTCCGGAGCGTGTTCGTAAAGCGTCACGCGCACGGAGTCGCCCGCCGTTTCGCGCAGCAGGCGCCGCCAGGCCTTCAGCGGGATGCGGAAGGCGCCCTCGGGAGCCTCCACGCGCAAAGGCTTGCCCGACTTGCCGGCGAAAAAGGCGAGGCTCTCCGTCCGCCCGGCGATGGCGAAGTCTAAGGGCGCGATGTTGGGCGGCACCGTAACGCCCGCATAATCGGGAAACATCTCCGCCTTGCGGTGCGCCTCCGCTACCGTTTCCGGCAGCTTTATCCGTCCGCAGGCGCACAAGAAGGGAAGCAGCCAGATGATTGCCAACTTATAACTCATAGCTTATCATTCATAGTTTTTTAAACTGGTAATAGAACCAAAAAGTATTGCCATAGGTTTGATAAAGGTTCATCAGGTCTTCACGGCTTTTCAACCGAAGCACCCGGCCGAGGTATGCGGCGTAGCGCTTGCGCTGGTCGAGGGAAACACCGAGCGAATCCAACATCTTCGTGTCGGAGCCGAAAGCCATCAAGGCGGCTTCTTGGAAATGCAACGGCAAGGGCTTGCCTACGGGCAGGGTCATGGTCGTGCGGAGAAATTTCCTGAACAGGTCCATCTTCTTCCCCAGGAGATAGGAGCAGCCCAGATATTCGTAAGCCGTCCGGTTGGGCGGCGTTTCCTTCAGGTGCAGTTGCCATAGCGAATCCATGCTCTCCAATCCGAGCAAGGTGTCGGGCAGCCTTTTGGGGAATTGCTTCCCTTTCAGTTCAGGGTCTTCCGCGAACTTCTCCGGGTGCCTCAGCAGCGCCTTTTCCTGCAAGGCCCATTGCTTGTAAGGCCCTTTCTGCTGCAAAAGGAAGAGATATTTGCCGGCCAAAGCCCAATCATGCCTGAGGAGGCTGATTTGCGCCAGGCGTTGCATGGCTTGCGGACTGCCCTTCACGGTAAGCGCTTCCATCTCATAACTTTCCGAGAGGGCGAGGTCGCCGATAAGGAAATGGATGTCACCCAGGAGCAGGCTCAGTTGCGGACTGCGGTCGTAAGTGGGGAGCAGGCCCAAGACGCCGAACTGGTCGAAATAGAAGAGGCGGTTCCCGAGGGAACCTTTCTCGGCCAGAGCCAAATTGAGGAAGGAACGGCTGATGGCGTCGGGCATTTCCCGCCCCCGGCAAAGGCCTATAATGGCATCCCATCGGCGCCCCTTAGAGAGGCAGGCCATTTCGTCCAGCAGCCGGTTATCCATGTCGTAACGGTCGGGCAGGCAACCGGAGGCGAAGCACAGCAGGCCGAGGCCGATGAGCGCCGTGAGGCTGTACCTTTGCCGCTTCTTCCGCCAGCGGAGGCGCGACAGCAGCCAGGCCAGCCCCCATAGCAACAGGATGCTCCCGAGCACATACATTATATATGTAAAACCCGGATGAAAGGCGGATGCGACAAGCAGCCGTACCGAAAGGCATACGGGGAATAGGGCCAACAACAGGTTATAGCCACGCGGGGCCAGGCGCCGGAACAGATAATGGCTGCCGGCGCCAATCAGGGAAACCGCCAAAGCGAGGGCTATGGAAAGCCAGAAGGGCGGCCAAGCGGCCTGCTCGAAGCTGAATGCCCCAAACCAATAAAAGAAAAACGACAAGGCGACGAATGCTGCCGGCCAAATCAAGAAGAGACGATAGGATTTTTGCTTCATTATGGTTAGTGAATTATTCGATTTCGACCGTTTATGCCTGTGGCGGCCGCTGCCCGAAAATGAAACTCCCGATGCGTACCATAGTGCTTCCCTCTTGTACGGCCAAGCGATAATCGTCGGTCATTCCCATGGAGAGTTCGCAAAAGGAAGACGGCGCATTTCCTCCTTTCTTTATCCGGCCAAACAGTTCGTGCAGCCTTCGGAATTCTTCTTTTACTTGTTCCTCATCCTCCGTAAAAGTGGCCATTCCCATCAGACCGCACAAACGCAGATGGGGATAATTTTGCCAATCGGTTTCCCGGAAGATTTTTTCGCAGGCCGCGGGAAGCAGGCCGTGTTTGCTGTCCTCACTCGCTATATGCACTTCGAAAAGCACGTTTATTGTCCTCCCGATTTTAGCAGCCTGTCTCTCTATTTCCGCTGCCAATTTCAGGGAATCCACACTTTGTATCATATAGACAAAAGGGATAATATCTTTTATCTTGTTCGTTTGCAAAGTGCCGATGAAATGCCATTCAATATCCTCGGGAAGGCAGCGGTGTTTGGCTGCCATTTCCTGGGCGCGGTTCTCACCAAAGGCCCTTTGTCCCGCTTCATAAGCTTCCCGGATGGCTTCTGCCGGATGGAATTTCGAAACCGCCACTAATCGGATTCCGGCCGGAAGTACGCCCTTCAAATAGGCGATGCGGGAGGCAATGCTTCCCGCCGTCCGGCCGTTCTTGGAAAGGTCCATGTCAAGCCTCCGTCTTTCCCGCCTTAGCGGCGGATTCGGCCGTGAAGGGGAACACGTCCATCAACAAGGTTTCCGTTACCGAAGCAATCGTATAATCGGCCAGGGTGCCGTTCATTCCCTTGTCCAAACCGTTGATGGCTTCCTGCAAGGTAGAAGCCTGAACCAGCATCATGGCGGCCGTCTTCTTTTCGGCCCCGCTCTTTTCGTCAAGGGTAATGAAATACACTTTCACCTTGTAATAACGGTCGCCGCTTTCATTAAAGAATATCTCGGAATAGCGGGCGCGCTTGATGTCGGTGACCGTAAATTCCCCGCTAATAAAAGGCCTCATTTCCTCAATGATGCGGGCTTCCGCTTCCGTAAAAGACAAAGCGTCGACCAGATAAGGTTCGGAAACTTTTTTCTGCATTCCGTTTTCCATTACCTTTTCATAAGCGACCTTACATTCAAACCAATTGTGCATAAACGATTATTCTTATTCATTCAACATAAAAAAACGAGGGCAAAAATACGAATTTATCGAATCAAATTGCCTCCGTATTAATTTATTATTTATTTTTGCCTCCAGATTTTCAATTCAATTCATAAACAAAACTTCATTATTATGCCAAGAAGAAAAATGACCGAAGAAGAAAAGGCCGCCCGCCGCATGGCAAAGGAACAGGCTTTCGAGCAGGTATCGAAGTACCTCAAACATCTTTCGTATCAAGAGCTGGACGAAGTTATCACTTTATCCACGCGTTACAAAAAGGAGCAGCTCGGCAAGGAAGAACTCCGTCTGATAAAGGAGAAAGAGCAGATAGAACAACAGCTCGAAAAGCTGAAACAGCTGGACGCAAAAGAAGACTATTAAGGGCTTCGTTTTTCTCCCGCGGAAACGGGGCGCCTCCTTTCCCTAAGGAAAAGAAGCGCCCCGTTCCTGTTTTTTATAAGAAGGAATATCCCTTTTTAAAGAGCCAATTTCTCTTGCAAAAAACGCCCTGTATAGGAAGCCGGGCAGGCAGCCACTTCTTCGGGGGTACCGGCACAAACCAGATGTCCTCCGGCCGCCCCGCCTTCGGGGCCGAGGTCAATGAGGTAATCGGCGCATTTGATGATTTCCAGATTATGCTCAATGATGACAATCGTATGCCCTTTTTCTATTAAGGCATTGAAGGCCTTGAGCAAGGTTTTGATGTCATGGAAATGTAATCCCGTAGTGGGTTCGTCGAAGATAAAAAGAGTAGCTTCGCGCCTTTCTTCACCCAAATAGGAAGCCAGTTTGACACGTTGGTTTTCGCCCCCGGAAAGGGTCGAAGACGTTTGCCCCAGCTTGATATAACCCAGGCCCACGTCTTGCAGGGGCTGAATAAGCCGCGTGATTTTTTTGGGCAAGGTGCTTTTGTCGCTGCCAAAAAATTCGATAGCCTGGTTGACCGTCATGTCCAAAACATCGTAAATGTTCTTACCGCGATATTCCACCTCCAAAGTCTCCGGGCGGAAACGTTTACCGTGGCAGGCTTCGCATTCGAGGGTGATGTCGGCCATGAACTGCATCTCCACCGTGATGGTACCTTCGCCCTTGCATTCTTCGCAGCGTCCGCCTTCCTTGTTGAAGGAGAAAAAAGCGGCGTCGTAGCCCATTTGTTTGGACAGGGCCTGGTCCGCAAAAAGACGCCGTATTTCGTCATAAGCGCCGATATAAGTGACGGGATTGGAACGGGTACTTTTACCGATGGAGTTTTGGTCGACAAAGTCGACGGCTTTCACCAGCATGGTATCCCCTTCTATGGCATTGCAGTTAATACGCGCCAGGGGGGCGCCTTCGAGGCGTTGCTTCAAGCCCGCATAGAAAATGTCGCGTACCAAGGTAGACTTTCCCGAGCCGCTGACGCCGGTCACGACAGTCATCACGTTCAGCGGGAATTTCACGTCTATTTTCTTCAAGTTATTCCCGCGCGCGCCTTTCACCGCTATATAATTGTTCCAGGGACGGCGGAAAGGCGGCAGCTCAATGCGCTCTTCGCCGGTGAGGTAGCGCACCGTATAGCTGTTGCTCTGCTTTTGCAGGTGGGCCAAGTCGCCTTGGTAAACGACCTGGCCGCCCAAACGTCCGGCATCCGGCCCGATGTCGATGATGTAATCGGCGGCCCGAATGATTTCCTCGTCGTGTTCGACGACGACGACCGTATTGCCCAAGGCCTGCAATTCCCGGAGCACGTTGATGAGCAGCCCCGTGTCGCGCGCATGCAGGCCGATGCTCGGTTCGTCGAGTATGTAGAGCGAGCCCGTCAGGTTGCTGCCCAGCGATGTTGCCAGATTGATACGCTGACTCTCGCCGCCCGACAGCGTAGACGACAGACGGTCGAGCGTCAAGTAACTCAGCCCCACCTCTGTCAAATAGCCCAATCTGTTGCGTATCTCCACGAGTATTCGCTCACCCGTCTTGGTGTCGTGGTCGTCAAGTTGAAGCCCCACAAAAAAGCGCAACAGTTCGCCTACCGTCATGGAGACCATCTCGGCTATGTTGAGTCCGCCCACCTTCACATAGAGCGCCTCTTTGCGCAGTCGTGAACCGCCACAGTCAGGGCAAGTGGTTTTGCCTGTGTAGCGCGACAACATCACACGGTATTGTATCTTATATCGCTCCTTTTCCAGCATTTTGAAGAACTCGTCCAGACCGTGAAAGTACTCGTTGCCTGTCCAGAGCAAGTTACGTTGCTGCTTGGTGAGTTCGTAGTAGGGTTTATGTATCGGGAATCCGAACTTGGAGGCGTTGGCTATGAGCTGCTCTTTCCACCACTTCATGGTGTCGCCGCGCCATGCAGCCACTGCATCGTCGTATATGGTCTTGGTCTTATCGGGTATTACGAGGTCTTCGTCTATGCCCACTATCTTGCCGTAGCCCTCGCAACGCGGACATGCGCCTATCGGGTTGTTGAAGCCGAACAGATGCTCCGTAGGCTCTTCGAACACTATGCCGTCCGCCTCGAACCTTGACGAAAATTCGCGCAGCGTATCGCCCTTCTTGCTGAAAGCCATTACGCCACATACCCCTCCGCCGAGCGAGAATGCACGGTTGGCCGAATCGAGCAGGCGGCTGTGTTGCTCCTCGTCCTCCGAAGAGACGGTGAGTCGGTCGACTACCACCAAAATATCTTGGGGGTCGGTTGCGCCACTGATAGTGGGCAAAATCTCATCTATAAGCTCCACCTTACCTGAGACATAGACGCGCTGAAAGCCCTCTTTGACCAGTAAGGAGAGACCCTCCACTATGCCCTGCCCGTGCTGCAATACGAGCGGCGCGGTAATACCCACGCGTTCTCCATCGGGGAATGAGTATATATAGTTTGAAACATCGGCGGCATTATTAGCTTTCACCTCGCGCCCCGATATGGGCGAGAAGGTTCTGCCTATGCGGGCAAAGAGCAATTTCAGGTAGTCGTAAATCTCTGTCGATGTGCCCACCGTAGAGCGCGGATTGCGGGTATTGACCTTCTGTTCCACGGCTATGGCAGGCGCGATACCCGTTATGCTGTCCACATCGGGCTTGTCTATTCGGCCGAGAAACTGCCGCGCATAGGCCGACAGGCTCTCCACATAACGGCGTTGCCCTTCGGCAAATATCGTATCGAAAGCCAGAGTCGATTTGCCCGAGCCGGACAAACCCGTGATGACAACCAGCTTATCATGAGGAATATCGACATCTATGTTCTTCAGATTGTGAACACGCGCGCCCCTGATACATATCGATTGCTTATCTTCCTTGTTACTCATCAAAAAACTCTAAAACACCTTCATAACGAATCCCACACCGGATTAATTATTGACAACATAAATATTCGGGCGAATATGATTCACCCAAAATTTGTGTCGCATTACGTAAGGGAGTATCATCATTTGCCCGATATTTTCTACTGTTTACAATTGATGACAAAGGTACGAAAAAAAGTGTATGAACAGCGATTTGTCGCGCCCGTGACCGCATGCGGTTCAAAATTCCGTCCGTAGGGGCGTATTGCATACGCCCACAATGATTTACATATTAAGACTATGTCATTCTGAACGAAGTGAAGAATCTCAGCACCGGCAGGCTTTTGCATTTTTCATCGTGCCATTCGGGTCTGAGATTCTTCGTCGCCTCTCGGCTCCTCAGAATGACAGGTTATTGGTAATGTGTACATTACATTGGAGCGTATTGCATACGCCCCTACGGAATCGAAAACCACCCCGCGCCGATGGCGCACCCCTCCACAGGAGGGGAATGTGACTGCGTAGCTATCGGCACTTTAGTGGAGCCTTGGGTACCCGCTTAATTTCCGTGCCTTGCGGAGAGCCGAAACTAAGCAGAGCCTGCGG
>JAISGW010000016.1 GCA_031262895.1 Tannerella sp.
ATGTTGAACGTGCCTTCCGAGATGTTTGCTTCCCGGCGGGACAGCAATTTCTATTGGATATCCAATAACGCCACGCGGGGATGGACCAGTTTGATGGTTTATTCCTTCCCTTATACCGACGTGCATACTTTTACTCGCAATTACCTGATTGCTAAACGTGATTCCGTATTAAAGCTCAATATGCCCGGCTCCTTCCCCGATTCCTATATGATGACCGACACCATGCTTACCGAATACAAAGCCATCTCTACACGCGGCAAATACTGCGGCGTTTTACGTGGCCTTTGGAAGATGCACGGTGACATGATGGGCGGTCCTTTCGTAGCCCATTACCGCTTGGATACGACCCGCAACCGTGTCGTAGGCGTAGAGGCCTTTGTTTACGCCCCCGAAACGAACAAACGCAATTATATCCGGCGGGCCGAAGCCGCCCTTTACACCTTGCGCTTGCCCGGCGAATTCACCCAAGCAGTAGCCGACCCAAGCCTCGCCTTGAAAAAACCGGAGAAAAAAGCAGAAGACGTGGAAAGCAACACCGACTCGGCCAAATAAAAGATACGCAGAAGGATGGAAGATAAACTGATAAAAGTGGGGCTTACCCACGGAGATATTAACGGCATTGCCTACGAGTTGTTGCTGAAGACTTTTTCCGACCCACGGATGACGGAGTTTTGTGCCCCTATCATCTACGGTTCTACGAAAGTGGCGGCATATCACCGCAAGGCTTTGGATTTTCCGCAATTCAGCATGACTTCCATCAACCGTCCGGAAGAAAGCGAAAACGGACACGTACATATCATCAATTGTATCACCGATGACGCCAAGGTAGAACTCTCCAAAGCCACCGATTATGCGGCTTCTGCAGCCAAGCAGTCTTTGCAGGCGGCTGTGGCCGATTTGAAACGGGGCGCCCTTGACCTTCTGGTGACGGCTCCCGTCAGCCGCCAGCTAAAAAAGGAGGACAAATATCCCGAAGAAGCCGGCTATATAAAAGAACAATGGGGCGACGGAACACCTTTCCCCATTTTCCTGCACGATACATTGCGCATCACCCCGCTTACCGGCGATCTGCGCCTGGCCGAAGCTCCCGCCCAATTGACCCTCGAGGGTGTCGTCGACAAACTGCAGGCTTTCGACCGCTCCCTCCGTGAAGATTTCAACGTGGAACGTCCGCGCATCGCCCTTCTCTCCCTCAATCCCCATGCGGAAGGGAACGAAGAAGACGAAATTTTGCGGCCGGCCATGGAGAAGGTCGAAAAGCAAGGACTTTTGGTCTTCGGCCCTTATGCCGCAGACGATTTCTTTTGCAGCGAGGATTATACCCTTTTCGATGGCATTGCAGCCACATACTACGAACAAGCTTTGCTTTCCTTCAAAGAATTGACCGGACGCGAAGGGCTATGCTATACGGCCGGCCTGCCCGTCGTGCATACGACGACCATTCACGGTGCCGCTTACGATATTGCCGGCAAAGGAGAAGCTTCGGAAGCCTCTTTCCGGCAGGCCATTTACGCCGCGCTGGATATTTTCCGCAACCGGGCCGCTTACAAGGAAGCCACCCGCAATCCCCTGCGCAAACAATACTTCGAAAAAGGCGCCGTAGAAGAAAAACTTGACCTGACCAAGGAAGCATACGACGAACCTTAATGCCGACCTCTTTTAGTACCTGAAAAAACGCCTTCCATTTTGTAGATAAGGGATATATATCTATTTTTGCGCACAAATTAACATGAAGTGTGCAGAAAAGATGCCGATAACTGTATCTAAGACACGGGAAATATTGGTCGATGTGGCGCGACGCCTGTTCGCCCGAATGGGGGTAGACAACACGACCATGAACGACATCGCCCAGGCTTCCCGCAAAGGACGGCGTACGCTGTACACTTATTTCCGCAACAAAGACGACATCTACAAAGAAGTAGTAGACACCGAAGTGGAGAAACTCTATAAAGTTTTGTCGGAGGTAGCTGCCAAAGAACTTCCCGCAGACAAAAAGCTGGAAGCCTATATGGCGGCGCGGCTGGAAGCCGTCAAATCGGCTGTTGTCCGCAACGGCACCCTGCGCGCCAAATTCTTCCGCGACATCTGGCGGGTGGAGAAGGTGCGCAAGAGTTTTGACCAACGCGAGGTGGAACTGCTCAAGGGCATCTTGTCCGACGGCGTTAAGGAAGGCCTTTTCCGGGTCCCCAATGTAGATTACACCGCACTGACGCTGCATTATGTCTTCAAAGGCTTGGAGGTGCCCTATATCCGGGGCGTGATGGGCGACACCGTGTTGCACCGCATCCGCCGCAGGGACAATGTCATGAATCTGATTTTTAATGGTATCAAACTAAAATAACATCGCAGCAATGTATATTAATGCAACAGGGTATTACGTGCCCAAGCAGAGGGTGGGCAACGACCATTTCTTGCCCCTGAACGGGTTGACAAGCGAATGGATCGAACAGCGCACCGGCATACAGACACGTTCGAAGGCTGCAAAAGACGAGAACGTAAACACGATGAGTCTTAAGGCCCTGGAAGCTGCCTTGCCGAAGCTCCCCTACGATGTCAAAGAAACCGACCTGATTATATCGGCTACTTATTCCCCTTACGACACGGTCGCCACGGCGGCCCATCTGGCACAAAGAGTTTATCGCATAGAAAATGCCAAGGCCTTTCTTGTCTCTTCGGCTTGCTCCTCTTTCCTCAATGCTTTGGAAATTGTGGAAGGCTATTTCGCCATGGGGAAGGCTTCCAAGGCGCTCATTTTGTCGGCCGACAACAACTCCCTTTATGCCAACGAGACTGACCCGCAGTCAGGCCACCTCTGGGGTGACGCCGCTGCCGCCTTCTTCCTTTCCAAGGAAAGGATGCAAGAGGACGAACGGCAGGTGATTGACATTTATACCCATGGTTTGGGCTGCTTAGGAAAAGGCACCGATGCCGTGAAGCTTCGTCCCCGCGATGGCGGCATACAAATGCCGGAAGGACGCGACGTCTTTGTGCAGGCTTGCACGCAAATGCCGCAAAACGTGCTCTACTTATTGGATAAGAACGGCTATACGCTCGACCAACTCTCCTATTTTATCGGGCACCAGGCGAACATGCGCATCCTCAAACATATCGCCAAGCAGATGAATCTTCCGGAAGAAAAATTCCTGCACAACATCGAAGCCTTGGGCAACACCGGCTCCGTCAGCTCCGCCTTGGTTTACGCCCAAAACGAGCCGAACTTCAAGCCCGGTGATTTGATTGCCATCACCGTCTTCGGCGGCGGTTACTCGGCCGGCGCCTGTCTGATTAAATAATGAAGAATTACAAATGGAGAATGGAGAATGAGCCTCATAACTCATAACTCATAACTCATAACTCATAACTCATTATGACGAAATTATTGGAAGGAAAGACCGCTCTTATAACGGGAGCGGCAAAGGGCATCGGCAAGGCCATTGCCCTGAAATTCGCCTCGGAAGGGGCCAATGTGGCATTCACCGACTTGGCCATCGACGAGAACGCCCAAGCCACCCAGGCCGAGATAGAGGCCTTCGGGGTGAAGAGCAAGGGTTACGCCTCGAACGCGGCCGATTTTGAAGCGGCCCACCAGGCCGTGGCCGATGTCCTGCGCGATTTCGGCCGCATAGACATCTTAGTCAACAACGCCGGCATCACCCGCGACGGCCTGATGATGCGCATGAGCGAGCAGCAATGGGATTCGGTCATCCAGGTCAACCTCAAGTCGGCCTTCAATTTCATCCACGCTATCACCCCCATAATGATGAAGCAGAAGAGCGGGAGCATCATCAACATGGCCTCCGTGGTCGGCGTCTCCGGCAATGCCGGGCAGGCCAACTATTCCGCCTCCAAAGCCGGCCTCATCGGCTTGGCCAAGAGCATCGCCAAGGAACTCGGCCCCCGCAACATCCGCGCCAACGCCATCGCCCCGGGCTTTATCCTCACCGACATGACGGCCGCCCTCTCCGAACAGGTGCGTCAGGAATGGACCAAGCAGATACCCCTCCGCCGCGGCGGTACCCCCGAAGACGTGGCCAATGTCGCCCTTTTCCTCGCCTCCGACCTTTCCTCTTATGTCAGCGGGCAAGTCATCCACTGCTGCGGAGGCATGAACACCTGAAATGGAAGTCATTTACGAGGACAATCACCTGCTGGCCGTCAACAAGACCTGCCACGAAATCGTGCAGGGCGACAAGACCGGCGACCAGCCGCTCTCCGAGCAACTCAAAGCTTGGTTGAAAGAGAAATACCACAAGCCGGGCAACGTCTTCTTGGGCGTTGCCCATCGCTTGGACCGCCCCGTCACGGGCGTCGTGCTTTTCGCCAAAACCTCCAAGGCCCTCACCCGGCTGAACGAGATGTTCCGCAAGGGGGAAGTCAAGAAAACCTATTGGGCCATCGTGAAGAACCGACCGCCCAAAGAAGAAGACAAGCTTTGCCATTGGCTGCTGCGCGACGAGAAACTGAACAAGAGCTTTCCCTGCAAAACCAAGCGTGCCGGGGCGCAAGAGGCCCTCTTACACTACCGCCTCATCGCCCAATCCGAACGCTATTATCTGCTTGAAATTGACCTGAAAACCGGACGCCACCACCAAATACGCGCCCAACTTGCGGCCATCGGCTGTCCCATACGCGGCGACCTGAAATACGGCTATCCCCGCTCCAACCCCGACGGCGGCATCAGCCTGCACGCCCGTAAGGCCGCTTTCATACACCCCGTCACCCAACGTCCCGTGGAAATTCTGGCGCCCCTGCCCGACGAACCGCTCTGGAAAGCTTTCGCTGCCCAACTATAGCCCCTTTTACATCCGTCAGCTTTTAAAAAGTAACTTCGTTAATGACGGCTTCTTCAGGCGTTAGGCCTATTTCGTCAGCAAAAAGTATGTAGGTATCAACCCAATGATGAGAAATATTACCGTTCCGGTCAATAAAACCATTTTTAGACCTCGGCTTGATCGGAACCTCAATCTCTATCCTTTGTTGTCCTCCTTCCATATATAACTCCATTAATTTGCAACGAAGAGCCGTGTTCTCCCCAAAACTGACATAGTAATCATTCCCCACAACTAAGTCAACAGGCTTTCTTTGTGAGTAATGTATCGGCTTAATCGCTTTATCTACCTTAATCTTATCCCATTCTTTCATAATGTTTCCTCCTATAAAACTATTAAATGTTATTTGCAAAGGTATAACATTTCCGACAGACCCTTACCAAATTTGTGCTCCTATTTTGAACTTGCGAACGGAAGTAGTAGCCCGTAGATAGGCTGAAAGCCAAAATGGCCATAGGTCATGCGCTAAAAGCGCAAATCAATAGCCCGCCGCAAGCGCAACATATAAAGCCTATCGTCATTCACACACCGGATTCCACCTGCGGCTCCAACCGGGGCGTTATTAACTCCGCAATAAACGTCTACGGCGTTATATTGAATGGCCACCTACGGCGGCCGGAATTCTATCGCATCCTTTACCAGCCGGCATGGCCGGCTGGCTATATAGGTTCCGCCCTACGGGCGCATTTCGCATGCTACCTCTTTCGAAAACGGAGGGTTCCATAGTTTTCTTCTGTTTCGTCACCAGCCGCAAGTCGGTGTTTCACAGCGTGATACCTGTGACCAAGGCTTTTGTCACCGGCCTGTTCCGGACAGCCCTGACTGCCGTACTTCCCTGCCGCAAAAAAGCAGGGAGTTTGCGCGAAAACATGGAACTTTTAGCGATCAAAAGTCCTATGTTTTTTCAAAAAAGCAGAACTTATTTTTGAAGGCTTCGGACTTTATTAAAACGATATAAGGTTTCGTGGCCGCAAGACGTTGTCCCG
>JAISGW010000025.1 GCA_031262895.1 Tannerella sp.
ACCTGGCTCTATCGTTGTCCGCCACCAAGAAAAAGGTCATCCTGCTTGACCTCGACCTACGCAAAGGGACCTTGTCCGATGAACTGGGCGCCGACCGCTCGAAACCAGGCCTCAGTCAATATCTCTCCGGGGCCTTCTCCGACCTCCTTGACGACATGCTCGAAGAGGTCAGCTTCGGAGACAGGAAGCTCGACTACATGCAGTCCGGCCCCCTGCCTCCCAACCCCGCCGAGCTGTTGCTCTCTAAACGCTTTGAGAACTTGGTCAAAGTGCTACGCGAACATTACGATTATATCATCATGGACTGCCCTCCTTTCGGCTTGGTGGCTGACGCAGCCGTCATCTCCCGCACTACCGACCTCTGCGTCTACGTGGTACGAGCCGGACGTTACGATCGCAGGCAATTGCCCGAACTTGAACGGCTATACCGCCAGGAACGTCTCGGCAACATGGCTCTCGCCCTGAACGCCGTCGATTACAACTACGCCGGCTATTACGCCTACCACCATTACGGCAATTACGGATACGGATATTACGGGTATGGCCATTACGGCAAAAAGGAAAAGGAAGAAGAAGAGGAAAATATGGATACAAATAAGGACACTACCATCGAAACGATGGTGGAGACGGCCAAGGAAGAAAGGGATGAAGCATGAATTTTTTCCATTGGATACATAAATCAGGGAGGGTAAGCCGCCTCTGGAGTGGCATGGCCGACGTACATACCCATTTGTTACCCGGCGTTGACGACGGTTTCCCCACGGCCGAGGCTTCTCTTGAAGCCTTGCGACGGCTGGCCGCCATGGGCGTTTCTTCGGTCTGCCTCACCCCGCACGTGATGGCCGAACGCCCCGAAAACACCGCCGAACACCTGCGCGCGGCTTTCGAAGCCTTCCGCCCCCATGCCGAAGAAACAGGCATACACCTCCGCCTCGGCGCCGAATACATGCTTGATGAGGCGTTCCACACGCATCGTCACGACGCAGGCGGCCTGCTCGTACTCGGTGGCCGACACCTGCTGATCGAAACTTCCCCGTTGGCTCCGGCCGAGGGCCTGCGAGAAACCACCTACGAACTTATGCTTGACGGCTATCGTCCCATCCTCGCACACCCCGAACGTTACGCCTGGCTCGACCTGAGCGGTTGCCAACGCATCAAAGCGCACGGTTGCCAACTTCAACTCAACCTCTTCTCTCTGGCAGGCGCATACGGCCAGCAGGCCGCTCGCATGGCCACCCTTTACCTCAAAGAAGGCCTTTACGACTTTACCGGGAGCGACATCCACGAGCTTTCTGCCTACGAACGTTCCCTGACACACTTAGCGCCATCGGCCGCCCAGACACACGAACTGACCCGCTTGATAGCCAACAACCACACCCTGTTGGGATAATTGCACGAAAAGGTTCCTAACCAAGGAACCCTATCTCGTTTAAAAACAAAAAACATCCTGTTCCGGCAAAAATAATCTTGCCGAAACAGAATAATGCTCTTTCAATGGATCGGGAGGGAAGTCTTCCCCCGCAGTTTGCTCGCGAAAAAAAGTAGAGTTAGTCTTCTTCTTCCTGCAGGTGCTGCACATAAATGGCGCGCATCTTCTGCTTACGCTTCTCGACAGAGGGTTTGGTAAATGCCTGACGATAGCGCAACTCGCGGATGATGCCAGTCTTCTCAAATTTCCTCTTGAACTTTTTCAAAGCCCTTTCGATGTTCTCGCCTTCTTTCAATGGAACTACGATCATAAATTTTGCGATATATTTATTTTATTGTTAATGTATTGTCACCTTAAAACGGGTGCAAAGTTACGTATTGTTTTCTAACAAACAACCCCCCGCTTGTTTTTTATCGCGGGGGGTCTTTTCATAGTTATTTTTTCATGGTCCGAATGGGATCCATGGGAAGCATCACGTCGTGGCAGACTTCCACGGTGCGCGATTGCGGGATGTCGAATTGATATGAACCGCGAATGTCGCGGGAAGAAGCGCCGACCTTAACCGTGTAATTACCTGGGTCTACTATCCAGGCGTGCGCGGCTTCATTGTAAGAGGCCAAGTCGGCTTCCTTGAAAGCGAGGGTGAGCGTTTCCGACTTACCTGGCTTCAGGAGTTCGGTTTTGGCGAAGGCGCGGAGTTCCTGGGCAGGCTTATTCTCGCCGGGGGCGGAAACGTAAAGCTCTACCACTTCCTTACCCGCGCGACGACCGGTATTGGTGACGGTGACTTGTACCTTATAAGGATCGTTGGCATCCTTAGCCACCTTATAGGAGAAGGAGGTATAGGAAAGGCCATAGCCGAAGGGATAAGCTACCGGCTTGTCGAAGGTATCGTAATAACGGTAGCCCACGTAAATATCTTCATCGTAATTGGTATAATCCACATCCTTCTTACCCAGGCTGCCCATAACATACTTTGCCGGTTCACGGGTAAAGACATAGTTGGAAGGGAAGTTGGCTGCTGAAGGAACCTCGTCATAACTCATGGGGAAGGTCATGGGGAGCTTGCCCGAAGGATTGACTAAGCCTTTGAGAATGTCGGCCACGGAATTGCCAGCCTCCTGCCCGCCTTGCCAAGCGAGGAGGATAGCGTCGGGAATGGTAGACCAGGAAGCAGTTTCGATGACGCCGCCAATGTTTAGGATGACAACGACGGGCTTGTGCTGAGCGTGGAAGGCATCGGTCACGTCGTGAAGGAGCGTCTTTTCCGCCTCGGAGAGGTCGAAGTCATTTGCCACATGGCGGTCGGCTCCTTCGCCGGAATTGCGGCCGATGGTAATCAGAGCCACGGCATCAGCTTTGGCTGCTTTTTTCAAGAGAGCCTCGTCAAGCGGCATTTCCGGCATGGGCTTACGTTGTTCGAACCAGGGATGATGCTCCCCCTTGTGGGCGTCGTCGTAATCGGCCTTGTACTTGGCATAAGAAGCGGCCAACTTGGTGTCGGGCTTGAATCCGTCATTCTTCAATCCCTGCACGAGGGAAATGGTATAAGCCTCATTGACGTCGCCGCTGCCGGTGCCGCCGGAAATGAAATTATAGGAAGTATTGCCGAAGACGGCCGCCTTGAGACCGCTTTTCAAGGGCAGAGCATGGCCGTCGTCCTTAAGCAGCACCATACCTTCCTCGGCCGAGTGGCGGGTCACCTGGGCATGCGCTTTCAAGTCGGGCTTGTCGGTATAAGCATAAGCCTTGAAATGGGGAGTCTTGAGGATATATTCCAGCACGCGGCGCACGTTGGCGTTGACATTCTGTATGCCAAGAGTTCCGTTCTGCACGGCCTCAACGATGTCTTTTGCCTGGCGGGCGCTTCCGGGCATCAGCAAGTCGTTGCCGGCATGTACCTGGGCGGGCGCATGGCGTCCACCACCCCAATCGGTCATCACCATACCCTTGAAACCCCATTCGTCGCGGAGGATGGTCTGCAGCAAACCACGGTTCTCGGAAGTATAGATACCGTTGATTTTATTATAAGAAGTCATGATGGTCCAGGGGTCAGCTTCCTTGACAATGCGTT
>JAISGW010000059.1 GCA_031262895.1 Tannerella sp.
TATGGGCCGCAGGTAGGCCAGGTCGAAGAGGCCGTGGTGCGTGGCCCCGTCTTCGCCGACCAGCCCGGCGCGGTCTAAACAAAGTACCAGATGAAGCTTCTGCAGGGCCACGTCGTGTATGAGGTTGTCGTAAGCCCTTTGCATGAATGAGGAATAGACGTTACAGAAGGGCAGCATCCCTTCCTTGGCCAGTCCGGCCGAGAAGGTGACGGCATGCCCCTCGGCTATGCCCACGTCGAAGGTCCTTTCGGGAAAGGCTTTCATCAGGAACGACATGGAGCAGCCCGTCGGCATGGCGGGGGTGACGCCTACGATGCGTTTGTCCTTTTCGGCCAGTTCCACCAAGGTATGCCCGAAGACATCCTGGTAACGCAAGGGCTGGTTGCGGGTGTCAGGCAGGATGCGCTGGCCGGTTTCCTTGTTGAACTTGCCCGGCGCGTGCCATTCGGCGGCCGACTCTTCGGCCGGCTTGAAGCCTTTCCCTTTCTTCGTTTTGATATGCAAGAGTTTTGGCCCTTGCATGTCTTTGATGTCGTTCAGGATGCGGATGAGCTGGTGCACGTCGTGCCCGTCGACGGGGCCGAAGTAGCGTATGCTGAAGCCTTCGAACCAGTTGTGCTGGCGGGTCAGCAGTGCTTTCAGGCTGTTGTTGAAGCGGAGAATCAACCCGCGGCGGTTGTCGTTGATGAGATGCATCCGCCTCAGCGCGCGGTACAGGTCGTAGCGGAGGCGGTTGTAGGAATGGCTGGTCGTGATGTTCACCAAGTATTGGCTAAGGGCGCCCACGCTGTCGTCGATAGCCATATTGTTATCGTTAAGGATAATCAGGAGGTTGTTCGGATGGATGCAGGCATTGTTCAGCCCCTCGTAGGCCAGTCCGCCGGTCATGGCGCCGTCGCCGATAACGGCAATCACGTGGCGGTCGGTTTCGCCCTTGAGCACCGAGGCCACCGACATGCCCAGGGCGGCGGAAATGGAGTTGGAGGCATGGCCGGCGATGAAGGCGTCATATTCGCTCTCGGCCGGGTTAGGAAAGCCGCTGATGCCTTTGAATTGGCGAAGCGTGCGGAAGGCCTGGCGCCGCCCGGTCAATATTTTGTGCCCATAAGCCTGATGCCCCACGTCCCAGACGATACGGTCGTAAGGTGTGTTGAACACCCGGTGCAGGGCGACGGTGATTTCCACCGTTCCCAGGCTGGAACCCAGATGCCCCGGATTTTCCGACAAAACGTCTATGATGTATTGCCTCAATTCTGCACACAGTGGGTCAAGGGCATCTTCCGGCAATTTGCGCAAGTCTTCTGGCGAGTTTATGGATTGCAGTATATGACTCGTCGTCTGCTCTTCCGACATATCTTTTTATTCTATCAAAATTCGGCGGCAAACTTAGATATTAATTCAGAACTGACAAAAGCTTTCGTGACCGGCCGGGTTCGGGGCATCCCGGGAAACGCGGGGGCTTCAGCCAATGTAATGATGCGGCGCCTGCTTCTGCCATTCTTCGGCGGTGAGGCAGAGTTCGTCGTACCAGGCCTGGCCGAATTTCCGGATCAGAGGCTCCTTTAAAAATATATGGAGGGGGATGTCCTGTTGGCGTCCGAAGGTTTCTGCCGGCCGGCAGATACGCCAGCGGTCGTAGTTGAGCACGCAATGTGCGGCATAGTTTTTCAGGCGTATGGGATAAAGGCTGCAGGAGATGGGCTTGTTGCGCGGGATGCGTCCTTCCCGGAAGGCTTTTTCCACGGCGCAGAGGCAGACGCCCTGTTCGTCGGAAGTGGTGAATACGCAATTGCGCCCGTCCACGATGGAGGTGACGGTATCGCCTTCCATGTCGATGTAAGCAACGCCTTGCGAACGGATAACGGCCTGCGCTTCCGGGCGCAGGCCGTTCCATATCACAGGCAATATTTCGCGGAGGTAGGCGGCCTCGTCGCCTTCGAGGGGTGCGCCGGCGTCGCCTTCTATGCAGCAGACACCCTTGCAGGCGCCCAGGTTGCAGGCGAAGCGGCGTTCTATCAGGTCGAGGCTGACTAATGTGTTCCCTATTTGCAGCATGAGTGGCCGGTCATTTCCTTCGGTTGGGACAGCCCCATGATATGCAGGATGGAAGGCGCCACGTCGGCAAGGATGCCGTTTTCCACTTTGGCCGCCTTGTTCTCCGTCACATAGACGAAGGGTACGGGATTGAGCGAATGGGCCGTGTTCGGCGTGCCGTCGGCATTGAGGGCGTGGTCGGCATTGCCGTGGTCGGCGATGATGATGACCTCGTAGCCGCTTTCCTTGGCGGCTTCCACCGTGTCCTTCAGGCAGGCGTCAATAGCCACGACGGCTTTCTCGATGGCCGCATACACGCCGGTATGGCCCACCATGTCGCCGTTGGCGTAGTTGCAGACGATGAAGTCGTATTGCTTCGTACGGATGGCGGCGACCAGCTTGTCTTTCACCTCGTAGGCGCTCATCTCCGGCTTCAGGTCGTAGGTGGCCACTTTGGGCGAGGGCACCAGGATGCGGTCTTCGCCTTCAAAGGGCGCTTCGCGGCCGCCGTTAAAGAAGAACGTCACGTGGGCGTATTTTTCGGTTTCCGCGATGTGCAGCTGTTTCTTGCCTTGCGCGGCCAGGTATTCGCCGAGGGTATTGTCTACATTCTCCTTGTTGAAGAGGATATGCACCCCTTTGAAGGTGGCGTCGTAGGGCGTCATGCAGAAATACTGCAGGCCGGGGATGGTGTGCATCCCGGCTTCGGGCATGTCCTGTTGGGTGAGCACGACGGTCAGCTCCTTGGCGCGGTCGTTGCGGAAGTTAAAGAAGACGACCACGTCGTCCGCTTCGATGAGGGCGACGGGCTTGCCGTTCTCGGTATGCACGATAGGCTTGATGAACTCGTCGGTGACACCTTCGGCATAGGATTCATCCATGGTCTTGAGCAGGTCGTCGGCGGCTTTGCCTTTGCCGGCGGTGAGCAGGTCGTAAGCATCCTTGATGCGTTCCCAGCGTTTGTCGCGGTCCATGGCGTAATAGCGGCCCACGACGGAGGCTATCTTCCCGCCCGTCGTTGCCAGGTGCTGCTGCAATTGTTCGATGAAGCCGCGCCCGCTCTTGGGGTCGGTGTCGCGCCCGTCCATGAAGCAATGCACGTAGGCCTTCTTGATGCCGTATTCCTTGGCGATGTCGGTGAGCTTGAAGAGATGCTCCAGCGAACTGTGCACGCCTCCGTTGGAGACCAAGCCCATGAAGTGGATTTGCTTGCCCTGCTCCTTGGCGTAGGAATAAGCCCGTTTGATTTCGGGGTTCTGCAGGATGGAATTGTCGCGGCAGGCACGGTTGATTTTCACCAAATCCTGGTAAACCACGCGGCCTGCGCCTATGTTGAGGTGTCCTACTTCGGAATTGCCCATCTGTCCGTCGGGCAAGCCGACGTTTTCGCCGGAAGCCTGCAACTGCGAGTGGGGATAGCTTTTCAGCAGGTAATCCCAATACGGGGTGGGCGTTTGGTAGATGACATCGTCTTTGCCTTTGTCGCCTATGCCCCAACCGTCGCAAATGATCAGAAGCGCTTTTTTATTCATGATTGTTCCTTTCTTATTAAATGGTTGATGATCTCTGATTAAAAAATCGGCCAAAGGTACAAAATCCTTATGTTGGCCGCGCCGTGAATTTTTTCACGATGCTCCCTGCGTCTGGGGAAGGCCGTGAATTTTTTCACGATGCTCCCCGAGCTTCGGGGAAGGCTGTGAATTTTTTCACGGGCTTCCCTGCGTCTGGGGAAGGCTGTGAATTTTTTCACGATGCTCCCCGAACTTCGGGGAAGGTTGTGAATTTTTTCACGGGCTTCCCTGCGTCTGGGGGAGCTTGTGAATTAATTCAGAGTTGAAAATTGAAAATTGAGAGTTGGGCGTAGCCATGCCGCTTCGCGAAACTTTCAATTTTCAATTTTCAACTTTCAACTCTCGTATTCGGTAAGGTCTTGGATGCCGGCAGCGGCTAAGGCTTCGCGCCTTTCGAGGCAGGTGGCGCAGCGTCCGCAGTGGATGTGTCCGCCCTTGTAGCACGACCAGGTCTGCGCGTAGTCGATGCCCAAGGCTTTGCCGTGGCGGGCGATGTCGGCTTTCGTCAGGCGGGTGTAAGGTGACACTAAGCGGAGACCGGCGTAGGTGCCGGCGGCGATGGCCTTGTCCATGGCCTTGACGAATTCGGGGCGGCAGTCGGGGTAAACGGCATGGTCGCCGGCATGGTTGGCCATGTACACTTTGCCCAAGCCGCGGCTTTCGGCCAGGCCGGCCGCCACCGAGAGCATGATGCCGTTGCGGAAGGGTACGACCGTGCTTTGCATGTTGGCGTCGGCATAGGAACCTTCGGGTATCTCTTCGCCGCCCAGCAGCAGCGCGCTTTTAAAATAATCGCCGATGAAGGGCAGCTTGAGCACCAGATGCTCCGTGCCGGTCAGCGCGCATTGCTTGCGGGCATAATATATTTCGCGTTCGTTGTGTTTGGAGCCGTAGTCGAAACTGACGGCCAAGGCCAACTCCTCCTTGTATTCATGCAGCAGCGTCACGCTGTCCATGCCTCCCGAAAGGATAAGCAGGCCGTCTTTTTTATCCGGATTTTTCATCAGCGCTTTTTACCTTTCTTTTTCTGCTGCTCTTGCTGGCGGAGCACCTCCTGCTGTTGCTTTTGCAGGGCTTCTATGCGTTGGGCGAACTTCGATTTCTTCCGGGGCTTCTTCTTGTTGGCCTCGAGTTTCAGGAGCAGCTTGTCTTCATTGATGAAGTAGCGGCAGCCCATCATGATGCCCATGGTGATGAGCGAGGAGACCAGATAATAATAGCAGAGGCCGGAGGCGTTCTGGTTGAGGATGAAGAGGAACATGACGGGCATAAGGTACATCATCACCTTCATGCCGGGCATCTGTTGCTGGCCGGTGTCGTTCATGCTCATCGTGACTTTGGTGTAGAAGATTTGCACGACGGTCATCAGGAGGCAGAAGAGGCTGACGTGGTTCCCGTAGAAACTGGAGATGACGGGTATGTTGGTCTGCCAGCTCAGGATGGCGTCGTAAGAGGAAAGGTCGTGCGCCCAGAGGAAGCTTTGCTGGCGGAGGTCGAAGTTCGTCGGGAAAAGCCAGTAAAGGGCCAGCAGGACGGGCATCTGTATCAGCATGGGCAGACAGCCTGCCATCGGGCTGGCGCCGGCGGCGCTGTACAGCGCCATAGTGGCCTTCTGGCGTTCCAAAGCCTTGTCTTGCCCGGGGTATTTCGCGTTGATGGCTTCCACCTGCGGGCGCAACACGCGCATCTTGGCTCCCGAGAGGTAGGATTTGTACGTCAGGGGGAAGAGTATCAGGCGGACGATGAGCGTGAGCAGGAAAATGGCCAGCCCCATGGAGGGGACATACTTGCAGATGAAGTCGAAGACCGGCAACAGAAAGTATTTGCTGACCCAGCGGAAGATGCTGTATCCAAGCGGGACCATCTGCTCCAAATCGAGCTGCTTGTCGGAGGAGAGACCTTTGTCGTACGACTTGAGCAGGCGGTATTGGTTGGGGCCGAAGAAGTAGCGCAGGCGGGCGGGCGTCTGGCCGCGCAAGTCAACCGGGATGCTGGTCTGTGCGGAGAAATGCTTCAGATAGCCCTCGGTCTCAAGCTTGGTGGATTTCAGGCCGGCCCCCTCGAAGCCCTGTTCGGCGATGAGCACCGTCGAGAAGAATTTGTCCTTGTAGGCAATCCAGCGCAGGCGGCTTTTCACGTCCTGGCTGTCGTCGCGTCCTTCGGAGAGGTTGTCCACATTGTCGGCCGTATATTTGAAGAAGAGGCCGGTGTACTGGTCTTCGAACTTGCGCACCTTCTCCTGCTGGCGTATGGATTGCTCCCAGTTTATGTTTATCGAATTGTAGCTGGGCGATAAAATGTTCGCCAAGCCGTGGGGGACAATGTCGAAGTGCACCATGTAGCTGCCCTTCGCCAAGCGGTAGGCGAAATCCAGATAAGCGCCCTGGCCCGCGTTCAGGCGCATGGTCAGGCTGGTGTCGGTTTTGAGCACGGGGTTAAAATACAGGTTGGCGGTGTTGAGCACGCGGTTGTTGGCTGTTACCAGCGTGAGGCCCCACTTGGCGTCGTCTTTGCCGAAGAGGACGAGCGGCAGGGAATCGGCCGTGACATATTCCTTGAGCCGGGCGAAGGAGATGCGTCCGCCCTTGCTGTCGATATGGAGTTCCATCTTGTCGTTTTGCAGGGTGATGCTTTCGTTCTCCCCTTTGACGGCATCGGCAAACACGCCGTATTGGTCTTCCGTTTGCGCCAGGCTCATGGTGTCGGCGGCGGCCTTGGCCAAGCTGTCGGCCTTATTCCCGTTCTTGGCCAAAGCAGCAGCTTGCTGCGTTTGTTCAATGCGGGCGATGGAATCCTGGTAGCGCCTCTGCGCCTCTATTTGTTCAGGGCTAGGCTTGTTCAGCCAAGTAAATAAGACAAGGACAATGCCTATGAGTACAAATCCGAGGACTGTATTTTTATCCATGTATGCTGTTCAAATGTTATTTTTTCTTGTTGTCAATGGCGGCTTTCACGAAACTGACGAAGAGCGGGTTCGGGTTGACCACGGTGCTGTTGTATTCGGGGTGGTATTGGGTGCCGATGAACCATTTGAGGGCAGGCATCTCGATGACTTCCACCAAGCCCGATTCGGGGTTCTCACCCACGCAACGCATGCCGGCCGCTTCAAACCGCTCGCGGTATTCGTTGTTGAACTCGAAACGATGGCGGTGCCTTTCGCTGACTAACTCTTTACCATAAGCCGCGTATGCTTGGGAATCTTTTTTCAACAGGCAATCGTAGGCGCCTAAGCGCATGGTGCCGCCCATGTTGATGACGCTCTTCTGGTCTTCCATCAAGTCAATGACCTTGTAAGGCGTTCCCGAGTCCATCTCGGTGGAGTTGGCGCCTCCCATGCCCAGCACGTTGCGGGCGAACTCGATGACCATGCATTGCATGCCGAGACAGACGCCGAAACAGGGGATGTCGTGCTCTCGGGCATAACGGATGGCCGAGAGCTTGCCGTCAATGCCGCGCGGGCCGAAGCCCGGGGCTATCAATATGCCGTCCATGCCCGACAGTTGCCCGGCCACGTTGCTGTCGTCAATCTTTTCCGAATGGAAGAGGTGCAGGTCAAGCCGGTGGTCGTTGTAAGTGGCGGCTTGCAGCAGGGATTCGTCGATGGACTTATAAGCGTCCTGCAGCTCCACGTATTTGCCCACCAAACCGATGTGCACGGTTTCGGTAGCGTCGGTCATGCGCTTGATGAATTCCCGCCATTTTTTCATTTCCGGCTGAGGGCCGGGTTCTATGCCCACCTTGCGGAGCAGCACGGAGGCCATGCCTTGCTTCTGGAGCATCAGCGGCACCTCGTAGATGGTCGGTACGTCGACCGACTGCATGACGGCGTCTTCGCCCACGTTGCAGAAGAGGGCCACCTTGCGGATGAAGTCGCGGTTCAGCAGGTGTTCGGTGCGCAAGACTAAGATGTCGGGTTGTATGCCCAGCTCCTGCAGTTGTTTGACGGAGTGTTGGGTGGGTTTCGATTTGTATTCCTTGGCGGCAGCGATATAGGGCACGTAAGTCAGGTGCACGCAAACGCAATTGCGGCCCAGTTCCCATTTCATCTGCCGGACGCTTTCCAAATAGGGTAGGGACTCTATGTCGCCCACTGTGCCGCCTATTTCAGAAATGATAAAGTCGAAGTTGTTTTTCGACAGCGCCTTCATATTGCGTTTTATCTCGTCGGTGATATGGGGGATGACCTGCACGGTCTTGCCCAGATAGTCGCCCCGGCGTTCCTTCTCAATGACCGACTGGTAAATGCGGCCGGTGGTGACGTTGTTGGCCTTGGTCGTAGGAATGTTCAGGAAGCGTTCATAATGACCCAGGTCCAGGTCGGCCTCATGCCCGTCGACCGTCACGTAGCATTCCCCGTGCTCATAAGGATTCAGGGTTCCCGGATCCACGTTGATATAGGGGTCGAATTTCTGGATAGTCACATGATACCCCCTTGCTTGCAGTAACTTGCCCAGAGAGGCGGCCACGATGCCTTTTCCCAACGAAGAGACTACGCCGCCTGTAACGAATATATACTTAGTATCTGCCACGTAACGTAATTTTAATGTATGAAAGCGCAAAGGTAGTACTTTTGAGAGTATATCACCCGCCGCTTTCTGAAAATATGTTTCTTGGTGGGAAATAACTAACTTTGTGGCCTTAACAGAAATGAAGGATTTTATCCGGTAAAATTATGGAATACAATTTCAGGGATATTGAGCCGAAATGGCAGCAAAAGTGGAAAGACAAGGGTGTTTATAAAGTAGATGTAAATAAGGACAAGCCGAAATATTACGTGTTGGATATGTTCCCCTATCCTTCGGGAGCGGGACTGCACGTAGGTCACCCCCTGGGATACATCGCCTCCGACATTTACGCGCGTTACAAACGTCTGCAGGGCTTCAACGTGCTGCACCCGATGGGCTACGACGCCTACGGCCTGCCTGCTGAACAGTATGCCATACAAACCGGACAACATCCGCTCATCACTACACAAAAGAATATCGCTCGTTACCGCGAGCAGCTCGACAAAATCGGCTTCTGCTACGACTGGAGCCGCGAGCTGCGCACCTGCGACCCCAAATATTACCATTGGACGCAATGGGCCTTCCTTAAAATGTTTGGGAGTTACTATGACAAGCAGCAGCAAAAAGCCCGGCCCATAGAGGAACTCCTTGCCCGCTTCGAGAAGCAGGGTAGCGAGGGCTTGGATGCCGCCTGCTCGGAAGAGCTGCATTTTACGGCGGCGGAATGGAAGGCC
>JAISGW010000080.1 GCA_031262895.1 Tannerella sp.
GGCCTTCAGGAGGCGCGGCGCAAGATGAACTTTTACTCCCTGAGCAAAGCCGAGCAGGAGGCGTACCGGTTCTATGTGGACGAGTTCAACATCCAGAAGGAGTCGGTAGAGGGCGGCTACCAGGAGGGCTTGTTTAAAGGCAGGGCTGAAGGTGAAGCCGACAAAAGGGAGATGGCCCGCAAGATGTTGCTTAAAGGCATATCCGTAGAGGATATCTCCGAAATCACCGGCCTTCCACCGGAGTTTATCAGCTGCTTAAAATGAGCGAAGGGCGTGGCCTTACGGCTGCGCCCAATTCATGATTCATAACTTTTATTTGTAAGTTTGCAGGCCTTAAAAAGGGCAACGCGTTTATGGATATCGAAAAGGACAAAGAGGAAGAATATAAGGAAGAGATTCAAGAGGAAGCCGACGGCGGGGAAGAAGAAACGGCAAGGGAGGAAGAAACGGACGAGGTTTCCGGACATTCCGACTACGACTACAAAGCGGCGGGGAAGGACAAAATCACGTACCACTTATCGGGCATGTACCAGAACTGGTTTCTGGATTACGCGTCCTATGTCATCCTCGAACGGGCCGTCCCCCATATCGACGACGGACTAAAGCCTGTACAACGGCGCATCTTGCATTCCATGAAGCGCCTTGACGACGGCCGCTATAACAAGGTGGCCAATATCGTAGGGCATACCATGCAGTTCCACCCGCATGGCGACGCCTCCATAGGTGACGCGCTGGTGCAACTCGGCCAAAAAGAACTGCTCATCGACTGCCAAGGCAACTGGGGCAATATCCTGACCGGCGACGGCGCCGCCGCACCCCGATACATCGAAGCGCGGCTCTCAAAATTTGCCCTTGAGACCGTGTTCAACCCCAAGACGACCGAATGGCAGCCCTCTTACGACGGGCGCAACAAGGAACCGGTCACGCTGCCCATCAAGTTTCCCCTCCTGCTGGCACAAGGCGTAGAAGGTATCGCCGTAGGACTTTCCTCGAAAATCCTGCCGCATAATTTCAACGAACTGATTGACGCCGGCATCGCCTATCTGCGCGGCGAAAGCTTCACCCTTTATCCCGATTTCCAGACGGGCGGCGCCATCGACGTCAGCCGTTACAACGACGGCGAGCGGGGCGGCGTGGTGAAAGTCCGCGCCAGAATCAAAAAGCTCGACGCGAAGACCCTTGTCATCACGGAAATCCCTTATGGAAAAACGACCTCTACCCTCATCGACTCTATCCTCAAGGCCAATGAAAAGGGGAAAATCAAGATCAAGAAGGTCGACGACAACACAGCCCGCAATGTGGAAATCCTCGTCCACCTCATGCCCGGCGTCTCGCCCGACAAGACTATTGATGCGCTCTATGCCTTTACGGACTGTGAGACCAGCATCTCGCCCAACTGCTGCGTCATCATGGACAAGAAGCCCCACTTCCTCACCGTCTCGGAAGTCTTGCGCCATTCTACCGACAAGACGCTCGCCTTGCTCCGCCAGGAATTGGAAATAGACCGCGACGAGCAACAGGAAGCCCTCTTCTACGCCTCTTTGGAAAAGATATTCATAGAGGAACGCATTTATAAGGACAAAGAATTCGAACAGGCGCCCGACATGGACGCAGCGGTCGCCCACATCGGCCGCAGGCTGGAGCCTTTCCGCCCGAAGCTCATCCGCGACGTGACCCGCGACGACATTCTCCGCCTGATGGAAATCAAAATGGCGCGCATCCTCAAGTTCAACTCCGACAAGAGCAACGAGTTCATTGCAAAGACCAAGGAAAACATCAAGCAAATTGACTTTCATCTGGCACATATCGTCGATTATGCCGTCGAATGGTTCACGCACCTGAAAGAGAAATACGGGTCTGCCCACCCCCGCCTGACGGAAATCCGCGCCTTCGACACCATAGAAGCCGCCAAAGTGGTCGAGGCCAACGAGAAGCTCTACATCAACCGGACGGAAGGCTTCATCGGCATGGCGCTCAAGAAGGACGACTTCATCTGCAATTGCTCCGACATGGACGATGTCATCCTGATTTACCGCAACGGCATCTTCAAAGTCATCAAAGTGGCCGACAAAATATTCGTCGGGAAAGACCTCCTTTACGTGAATGTCTTCCGCCGCAATGATGTACGTACCATTTACAACCTCATCTACCGCGACGGCAAGATGGGCGCCAATTACATCAAACGCTTCAACATCGTGGGCGTCACCCGCGACAAGGAATACGACCTGACCAAAGGGACGGAGGGTTCCCGCATCCTTTATCTTTCGGTCAACCCCAACGGTGAGGCCGAGACCGTCAAAGTCATCCTCAAGCCCAAGCCGCGGCAAAAGCTGCTTGTCTTCGAGAAGCCGTTCAACGAAGTAGGCATCAAGTCGCGCTCAGCCATCGGCGTCATCCTGACCAAAGCCGAAATCCACAAGGTCAGCCTCAAGCAAAAGGGCATCTCCACCTTGGGCGGCCTGCAGGTGAACTTCGACTGGGATGTGCGGCGCCTCAATTATGAAGGACGAGGCGACGCGCTGGGTGAATTTCTACCCGGCGACCAGGTATTGGTCGTGCTCCGCAACGGCGACTTCTACGTCACCAACTTCGAGCGAAGCAACCATTACGAGGACAATATCCTGAACATAGAAAAATACGAGCCGAAGAAGGTCTGGACGGCGGCCTTCCTTGACGCAGAACAAGGCTACCGCTACGTGAAACGTTTCTGCTTGGAAGCCACCGCCCGCAAGCAGAACTTCATCGGAGAGAACCCGAACAACCGCCTTTACCTGCTCAGCAGCGAAATCCTGCCGCGCATAGAGGTGGTCTTCGGAGGCAAGGACGCCGACAAGGAACCTCTGGTCATTGACGTGGCCGACTTCACTCCCGTGCGCGGCTTCAAGGCCAAAGGCAAACGCCTCTCCACCCTCGAGATACAGACCATTAACGAACTGGAACCCGGAGACCCCCATACGCCGGAAGGCGGTGATGAACCGGAGGACGACCCGGACGGAGCAGGTCCGCACACACAGCCAAGCGGCAGTCCTGCCCCGGATGCCGCCCCCGAAGGGAGCGAAGAGGAAGAAGACATCACCGGCCTTAGCCATAAC
>JAISGW010000092.1 GCA_031262895.1 Tannerella sp.
AGCCTTCACCCGCAAAGGAGCCTTCCCGGAAGCGGCAACTAAGGCGCCCCCGTAGCCCAACGTGACCGTAGCTATCTCTACGCGCTTCCCCAATTCGCAGATAGCCGCCTCTGCCGGCAGCCCGGTGAAGGCTTCCGCCTCGGAGGCGTTCGCGAAGAGCAGGTCCACGTAAGTATCCACCAAATCTTCAAGCAAGGGCTTGAAGCCGTTGACGATGTTGAAGTTGGCCAAGTCGAGCGCGACCCTGACGCCCTGCTTCTTGGCCTTTTCCATGGTAGAACGCACCAACGGCTCGTTCACAATCAGGTATCCTTCTATATATATGATGTCGTATGAGGCAATCAGCGCTTCCGGCAAGTCGGCCGGCACGAGCGTGGGTGCCGGGCCGAGGAAGGTGCCCATGCTGCGCTCGCCGTCGGGAGAAATCATCACCGTACAATTGCCCGACAATCCGGCGGTTTTCACCAAGTGCGGGCTTACCCCTGCCGCCGCGATGGCCTCCTCGTAGGAGGCGCCGGCCGCGTCGGCGCCTATCTTGCCGACAAAACCGGCCTTCCCGCCCAGCGCCGCCAAGGCGCGGGCCACGTTGCAGGCCGAACCGCCCGGCGATTGGCTGCGCGGCAAAAGCGAAAGTTGTTCTTGTATCTGTCGGCTTTGGCCTTCTTCTATCATGTCCATCGCCCCTTTGGCGATGCCTATTTCCCGTAGCCTGTCATCGTTATCTAAACGTAACAGAATGTCTACGAGTGCGTTTCCTAAACAAAGCGTACTCATCCAATAATTTTTTCCGCAAAGATATTGCATAATACAAAAACAGGCCGTACTTTTGCAGTCGGAAATCAGAACAAAATTCTTCCTTAGCTCAGTTGGTTAGAGCATCTGACTGTTAATCAGAGGGTCCTTGGTTCAAGTCCAAGAGGGAGAGCTCTTAAGCTCGCAGAAATTAGGATATAGGAGAAGAAGACACTGAATGGATCGCTATCTGTTTGGTGTCTTTTTCTTGTGTGCATCCACTCCTAAGCTTTTGTGAAAATTAATGCACATAATCAATCCTTGTCGTATGAATTTGAAAGGAATTTTGGCGGGAAAGCCCGTTTTGCTGCAATTGGTGTTTCTCCTTTTCTTTGTGCTGTTCGGCAGCATGCTTACGGGCCTGCTGGCGTCCTTGCTTTCCTTCCTGCCGGGCTGGAAATTGACCGGCATGAACGCCCTGCGCTGGGAGCAATTATTATCGGAAGGTTTGATGTTTTTCTTGCCAACGCTGATGCTGGCCTATCTGTGCAGCACGAACGTGAAGGACTATCTTTCGCTCCGCGCCTGTAAAAGGCCGCAAGTGTGGATAGCTGTCTTTGCTTCCATCTTGCTGTCATCGGCTCCCATCACGCTGCTTTCCTATTTCAACGAACAATTAAAACTACCCGCTTTCCTTTCGGGCGTGGAGCATTGGATGCGGGAGATGGAAGACGCGGCGAACAACCTGGCTTCGAGCTTCTTTTCGGATGGGGGCGGTTTAAAGTCCTACCTTTTTAACCTGGTCGTCATGGCCGCTTCGGCAGGTGTGGCTGAAGAATTCTTTTTCCGTGGCGCCGTACAGCGCCTTCTGGGAAAGAAAATACGCCATCCGCAGGCTGTCATCTGGATAGCGGCTGCCATTTTCAGTGCCTTCCACCTGCAGTTTTACGGGTTCTTCCCCCGCCTGCTTTTAGGTGCCTACTTCGGTTACCTCTTGCTTTGGAGCCGCAGCATCTGGCTGCCCGTCTTCGCCCATTTCGTGAACAACGCTATAGCCGTCACCGGTTCTTCTTTTGCGAAGTTCAAAGACACTCCCCTCGTCACGGGCGACTTCACCCTGTCGGAAGTGCGTCCCTACATATTGCTTGCCTTAGCTTCGGCCGCCCTCTTTTTCTTTTGCCTTTTATACCTGCGCCGACAATGTTCGGATTTTAGATAGGAAATCCTGTATCTTCTGCTTTCAGACGAGCTTCAAATCGCGAAGTAAGTCGGGGAAACCATGTTCGAAATCAACGCCGAAGCGCAGGTCGGTACCTTCCTTATAGGTGCGGGCAATGCTGCCTTGGGTGAAGCGCACGGCGATGGCCGCCGATGCTCCCAGGGAGAAGCCGTTCAAAAGGGCGCCCAGCAAGGCGCTGGCGAAGACGTCGCCGGTGCCGTGGTAATACCCCGGAATCTTGTCGACCAAAGCATAGTCGACTATGCCGGTCTGCGCATCATAGGTGGCGGAACCTAAAGCGGCTTCGTCGAAGAAGACGCCTGTGAGTACGATTTTCTTCGGGCCGATACCGGAAAGGCGTTTCATCAGGCCTTCGATATATGCTTTCGTGTAAGGACCGTCTTTATAAGGTTCTTCCAGAAGCAGGGCGGCTTCGGTGAGGTTGGGTACAATCAGGTCGGCCTTTTCGCAAAGCGAACGCATGCCGCGGGCGAAGTTCAGGTCGAAAACCTTATACAGCTCACCGTTGTCGGCCATGACTGGGTCAACGACTACCAGATTGTCGGAGGAGCGGAAGGTGTCAATGAACTCTTTGACGATGTCTATTTGTTCAAAGGAACCCAGAAAGCCGCTGTACACGGCGTCGAAATGGAGGTCAAGCGATTTCCAATGCTTCGTGAAGGGACGCATCTGGTCGGTTGTGTCAAGAAAGGTATAGCCCTCTATGCCACCCGTATGCGTGGAAAGGAGCGCCGTCGGCATGGCCGCCGTTTCCACGCCGGTAGCCGAGAGAATAGGTAACGCCACGGTGAGCGAGCACTTTCCGAAGCCGGAAATGTCGTGTATGGCGGCCACCCGTTTGGGCGGAAGGATTTGTTGATGAGAGTCTGTCATTTTTTTAGGAATCGGGTTACTTGTTCATATACATTTTGCGCTGTGAAGCCGAGTTTTTCGTCCAGCACCTTATAAGGTGCCGAGAAGCCGAAAGATTCCAAGCCCCAGACGCGGCCGTCAGAGCCGGTCAAGCCCTCAAGGGTGACGGGCAATCCGGCAGTCAATCCGAATATTTTGCTGCCTTTCGGCAATACTTCTTCTTGGTAAGCAGGACTTTGTTCTCGGAAAAGTCCTTCGGAAGGGACGGAGACAAGGCGCAGGCGCAAGCCGTCGCGACGTAATAGCGCGGCACCTTCCACCAAGGTGGAGACTTCCGAGCCGGAAGCGAGGAGGATGGCATCGGGCCGGTCGTCGGAACCCGGCAACACATAGGCGCCTTTTTCGGCGCCGAGGGCTTCCGCATAGCGATTGCCCGAGACAGCCGGGATATCTGTCACATTTTGCCGGGAAAGGATGAGGGCGCTCGGAGTAGCCGTATTTTCGTAGGCCAACTTCCAAGCGACGGTGGTTTCGGCACCATCGGCCGGCCGTAAGACCAGCATGGAATTACGGCCTTGATGATTTTTGAGCTTTTCCATCAGACGGATTTGGGCTTCCTGCTCTACCGGTTCATGGGTAGGTCCGTCCTCGCCGACACGGAAGGCGTCGTGCGACCAGATGAACTTTACCGGCAACTCCATCAAGGCTGCCATACGTATGGCCGGCTTCATGTAATCGGAGAAGACGAAGAAGGTGCCGCAGGCCACGGTGATGCCGCCGTGCAGCGCCATGCCGATGCAACAGCAAGCCATGGTCAGTTCGGAGACGCCCGCCTGGAAGAAGGCACCGCTGAAATCGCCCCGACAAAAGGCATGGGTCTTTTTCAGGAAGCCGTCAGTCTTGTCTGAATTGGAAAGGTCGGCCGAAGCGCAAATCATATTTTCCGCTTTTTCGGCCAATATGCCCAAAACGGTACCCGAAGCAACGCGGGTGGCCTGATTGGGCTTTTGCTGTATGGACGCCCAATCGATATCGGGCAGTTTGCCTGCAAACCAGGCGTCGCGCTTGGCTGCCAGTTGGGGATGGGCTTTTGCCCAAGTTGCTTCTTCCGCATGGCGGACGGCCACAATGCGGCGGAGTTCTTCCTTGCGGCGGGCGTAAAGCGCTTCCGTTTCGGGGAAAATACGAAAGGGTCGTTCCGGGTCGCCGCCTAAGGCGCGAACCGTATCAGGATAAGAGGCGCCGGCTGCCGAGAGGGGTTGGCCGTGCGTACTTACCCGCCCTTCGTAGGAAGAATGGTCGGAGGCGACGCTGCCCTTACCCATGACCGTATGCCCGATGATGAGGGAGGGTTTCCCTTGCACAGCTTTGGCTTCGGACAAGGCCGCTCGTATTTCGTCGGCGTCATTGCCGTTGATACGGCTCACATGCCAACCCCAAGCACGGTATTTGGCCGCCGTATCTTCGTCCATGACATCTTCCACGCGGGTGGAAAGTTGGACTTGGTTGGCATCGTAAAAAACGATGAGGTTGTCCAAGCCCAAAGTGCCGGCGATGCGCCCGGCGCCTTGGGATATCTCTTCTTGTACGCCTCCGTCGGAGAGGTAGGCGTAGATGGTCTGGTTCATTTGTTCGCCCAGACGGGCTTTCATGAACTTGGCGGCAATGGCGGCTCCTACCGCATAGGTATGCCCCTGTCCCAAGGGGCCGGAGGTGTTTTCTATGCCACGGGCGACATTGCGCTCGGGATGTCCCGGCGTAGGGCTGCCCCATTGACGGAAAGCGGCCAGTTCCTCCATGGTAAATTTGCCTTGGAGTGCCAGGGCGGAATAGAGCATGGGCGACATGTGGCCCGGATCAAGGAAAAAGCGGTCCCGCCCCGGCCATTCGGGCAGGTCCGGGTCATACACCATAAATTCCGAGAAAAGCACATTAATGAAATCGGCACCGCCCATGGCGCCGCCCGGATGTCCTGATTTGGCTTTTTCAACCATAGAAGCGGCCAACACACGTATGTTGTCGGCCGCCCTGTCCATGAGTTTCTTGTCGTTCATGCTAATTCATATTGCTTTTATTGTTGATACATTGATAGATAAGTTCCTCCACAGAAGAAGGTTCCCGGGCCGTTTGCGCGTCACCTTCGACGATGTCGCGGAAGAAGCGGCGGGGCATCTGTGCGGGCGACTCTTCGTCTTGTCCGGCTCCGGCCAAGCGCTTTACTTTTTTAAAAAGTTCAATGCCTATTTTGACGGCCTCCTCTTCTTTCCCTTCATCCAAATAAAAGAGGGCCTGGTAAGTGAGCAGCCCCATGTTGTCGGGAAAAAGGCGCAGGCCTTTTTTCAAGGCGGCGGATGCTTCCGACTCGCGCCCGGTTTCCATGCAGCAATTCACGAAGGTCATATAAGTGTCACCGTCGCTTATCGGCGTATTGATTACTTCCAACAGGCATTGGTAAGCTTCTTCGAAACGCGACAAACGGCAGTAGCTGTCAGCCACCAGCATTTTGATATGCAGGTCTACCGCATCGTCGCCTGTTTGGATTTCCTGATAAGCTTCGATGGCTTTCTCATAGTTCTTGTTCATGAACAGGCAATAAGCCCGCAGGATACGGATGTCTTCTGTCGTCGTATCGGAAGAGCCGCAAGCCAAACCGTAATCGAAGGCGTCGATGGCCTCTTCAAAGGCGCCCATCAAGAAATGGAAACGTCCCAGAGAATACCAGAATCCCGTATCATAAGGGAAACGCTCCAGCACCTCGTTGCACTGGAGGATACCTTCCTGGTAGTTTCCCGTTTTTTCCAAAGCATAGCAATATTCGTCACGGATGTCCAGATTATCCGGGAAAAGTCGCGCGCAATGGGCGGCCAGCACCAAATTCCTCTTCCATTGGGAAGCATCGCTAAACAAGGCGCAGAGATATTCGCAAACGTTTTCCAAAAAGGAAACCTGTTGCTTTTCCAATTGGGCGAGGCGCTTTTCCGCGCAGTCATATTGATGAAGGGAGCAATAACATTCCATACGTATCATCTCTTTGTCTTCGCTTTCGGTCGTCAATTCGTTAGAAAGCCGTAGCGCTTCTTCATACCGCTTCTCGTCCATCAGCGCGTTGCAGGCGCGCCTTATCAATTCCTGGTTACCCGGATGCAGGCGCAGGCCCAGATTCAAGATGTAGCCGAAATCCTTCTTCTCTTTGAGCGATTCAAAATGCTCCAGCAAGTCCTCGATTTCGTCGGCATCAAAATAAGGTTCCACACCTCTTCGCTTCGCGTCTACGTAACGTTGCCATAACAAGGAGATTTCGTCATTTCTCATATCGTCAAGTTTCCTCTCTTATATTGCTTAGGTTTTGTCTTTTATCTTGCTCCAACTGTCTTTTAAAGGAACCGTGCGATTGAACACCAGATGTCCGGGCCGACTGTCGGGGTCAAGGTTGAAATAGCCAATGCGCTGGAATTGGAAATGATCCAGTGGACGAGCCTTTTGGAGTTCCGCTTCGACCCGACAGGAATGCAGCGTGGTGAGCGAGCCGGGATTGAGCAGTTCGGTGAAGTCACGGTCTTTATCTTCCATGGGATTTTCTACCGTGAAGAGGCGGTCGTAAAGACGGACTTCAGCGGGCAGGCTATGCTGGACGGAGACCCAATGGAGCGTGCCCTTCACCTTGCGATTGCTATCGGACCTTCCAGAGAGCGTATCGGGCAGGTATTCAGCGTAGATTTCCTCTATGCGTCCGGTCTCATCCTTTTTGCAACCGGTACAACGTACGATATAAGCACTTTTCAGACGCACTTCTTGTCCCGGCGTCATGCGGTAGAATTTCTTCGGGGCTTCTTCCAAGAAGTCGTCCCTTTCTATATAAAGTTCGCGGCTAAAAGCGATAGGATGGGTACCTGCTGTGGGGTCTTCAGGGTTATTGACGGCCTCCATCATTTCCACCTGTCCTTCCGGATAATTGGTCAGTATGAGGCGGACGGGGTCAAGCACAGCCGAGATGCGGGGAGCGCGCAGATTAAGGTCTTCGCGGACGGCACTTTCGAGGAGCGCCATATCTACGGTCCCGTCGAACTTCGTGTAACCTATTTTCTGGATGAAGGAACGGATGGATTCGGGCGTGTACCCGCGCCGACGCAAGCCGCAAAGGGTCGGCATACGGGGGTCGTCCCAGCCGTTCACGCGCCCTTCTTGAACCAATTGCAGAAGTTTCCGCTTGGACATGACTGTGTAAGTGAGGTTCAAACGATTGAACTCTATCTGTCGCGGGCGATAGCCGTCACCTTTTTCCTTTTCCAACAGGTCGACGAAGTAATTGTACAAGGGACGATGTACTTCGAACTCCAAGGTACAGAGCGAATGGGTGACCCCTTCGAAATAGTCGCTTTGCCCGTGTGCGAAATCGTACATGGGATAGACCTT
>JAISGW010000125.1 GCA_031262895.1 Tannerella sp.
CGCCTCCGTCAAGACCCGTATCACGGAACTCAAGGATTTCGCACGCATCACCTTGGAACCCGGCGCTATGCAGACGTTGCATTTTGAATTGAAGCCTTATCAGTTGTCCTTGTTGAACGATAAAATGGACAGGGTAGTGGAACCGGGCGAGTTTAAGATACTTGTGGGCGGAGTCAGCCCTGCCTATAAGGCGGACGACCGTATCAAAGACAGCCTGGGGTATCCCGACAGCAGCCGCGGCCTCAGCATGATGCTCGACTATCCCCGCTCTTTTGCCGCCGACTTTACCTTGGCTTACGGCGGTCTGCAAGGCAAAGGCGCCGAACGTACGATCTCCGTCAAAGTGAGCAACAAGGGCAACTTAACGGATGTGGGGAAAGTCTATCTCTATATCGACGGACTGCGTTCCGAAGAATTTCATCATTACGAGTTGGCTCCCGGCCAGTCGAAAATGATTTCCTTTGTCTTGGGCAAGACGAAGGAAAAACACTTGGATTTCACTACAAAATATAAGAATCTCAGTATAAGTTTATAGCTCATGAAAAAGAAACAGTTTATCATAGTCGGTTTGGCGGCCGCTTTCTTAGGACTCTGCGCCGCTCCTGCCGCCGCGCAGGATAATCCCATCATAAGGGATATGTACACAGCCGACCCTTCGGCTCATGTCTGGAAAGACGGACGCTTGTATGTCTACGCCTCTCACGACATCGCTCCGGCGCGGGGCTGCGACCTTATGGACCAATACCATGTATTTTCCACGAACGACATGCTGCATTGGACCGACCACGGCGAGATACTCCGTGCCAGCCAGGTGCCCTGGGGCAAGAAATTGAAGCATAACGCAACCTTCATGTGGGCACCTGATTGCGCTTACAAGGACGGGAAATACTATTTCTACTTTCCGCATCCCGCCTCCGACCCTTGGAACAAGACCTGGAAGATAGGCGTTGCCGTCAGCAACAAGCCGGCTTCCGGCTTCAAGGTTATCGGCTACGTTAAAGGCGCCAAAGCCCTTATCGACCCCTGCGTGTTCACCGACGATGACGGTCAGGTCTATTTCTATCAGGGTGGCGGAGGTACCTGCCTCGGCGGCAAGCTGAAGAGCAACATGATGGAAATCGACGGCCCGCTGCAAACCATGCAGGGTTTGGTGGATTTCCATGAAGCCACTTGGGTGCATAAATACAAAGGCGTTTATTACCTTTCTTATTCCAATAACCATGATAACCAGCGTTCCAAAGACGGGGTGAAGGGGAACAATGAGATGTGCTATGCCACGAGCAACAGTCCCTTAGGACCTTGGACTTATCGCGGCATTTATATTTATCCGACCGACAGCTACACAGACCATGGCTCTATCGTGGAATACAAGGGTCAATGGTACGCCTTTTACCACAACAGTGCGCTCTCCAAGATGAAGGGCGAACAGAACGATTGGCTGCGTTCCGTTTGTGTGGACAAATTGTATTACAACCCGGACGGCAGCATTCGGCCGGTCGTCCAGACAGGGGCGGATGCACAGCCGAATCCATCGGCCAATGCCGACATACAGCCTTATGCGGCTACGGGCGACCTCGTTTCCGTCAAGGACTTTGGCGCTAAGGGCGACGGCAAGACCGACGATACGGAAGCCTTCCAAAAGGCGCTGGATTCCTTTGGCCCGCAAGGCGGTACCGTGTATGCGCCCAGAGGAACTTATTTCTTTGCCGGCGACCTGAATATCCCGCAGGCGGTTACTCTGAAAGGCGCCTTCGAATCGGTGCCTTCGCACGACGGCATTCGTAATCCTAAGGACGGCGACAAGCCGGGCAGTGACGGCACGACCTTCTTGGTCACGGCCGACCGCGGCAATGAATCGGGGCAACCCTTCATCACCCTGCACACCAACAGCACGCTGCGTGGCGTCCTCCTCTATTGGCCGCTGCAAGACCCGAACAAGATTCCCGACCCTTATCCCTGGGGCATCGCCCTGCGCGGGAACAATCCGGCACTGCTCGATGTGGAGTTGCTCAATCCCTACAACGGCATCGACGCTTCCGACAACGCAAGGGCCTTGATTCGCAACATCAGCGGGCAACCCCTGCGTCGCGGCATTTTCGTGGACGGCATCTACGACATCGGCCGTATAGAAAACGTGCATTGGAATCCCTGGTGGAGCATGAAGCCCGTCCTCTTCAAATGGCAGAAAGAAAACGGCGTGGGCTTCATCTTCGAACGTACGGACTGGCATTACGTGTTCAATACCTTCTGTTTCGGGTATAAGATAGGTTATAAGTTTGCCCAAAGCGCCAAGGGCGTCTGCAACGGCAACTTCCTCGGCATTGGCGCCGACGACTGCGGCATCTCTGTTCTGGTCGACCAGTGCGCCCCTTACGGCCTGCTGATTACCAACGGCGAGTTTGTCGCCATGCAGGACAAGAACCCGACGATGGTCGTCGTCAGTCCTTCCAACCGGGGCAATGTACGCTTCGTCAACTGCGCCTTCTGGGGGCCTTGCAACCAAAACGCCCTCATTGACGGTACGGGCAATATCGGCTTCACCGATTGCATCTTCGCCCAATGGGACCGCAACAAAGAAGGACGTGCCGCCATCCAGGCGAAGGGCGGGACGCTCCTCATGCGTGGCTGCGAATTTGAAACCGACGCGCCGCAGTTCAGCCTTGGTAATCAGGTACGCGCCGTCATCACGGCCAATACCGTCAAAGGCAAGGTGCGCATCATCGGCAAGAAATCGAAACGCGTCTATTCGGCAGGTAATATCGGAGATTGAGCATGATACGGCAAACGCATATCCTTTTCGTTTTATGCCTCATGGGGCTTGCTACGCCTTCACCCCGTCTGGGGGCGGAGGCCTTGCTTCGGGATACGATAGACGCCCGTTGGGCAGATTCCGCCTCCTTGGTGGGGAAGGCGTCCGCTTCCCTTCAGACGAAAGACCTGCTGTGGTATCGCCGGCCGGCACAGGTATGGGAAGAAGCCCTGCCGCTGGGCGACGGGTATTTGGGCGCCATGGTCTTCGGCGGCGTGGCCGACGAGCGCATACAGCTCAACGAGCATACGCTTTGGGACGGTTATCCCTTAGACCCGAATAACCCGGCCGGCCGCAAGGCCTTACCCGAACTACAAAAGCTCCTGTTTGAGGACAAGAACAACGAAGCCGTGGCGCTTGCCGAAAAAACTATGCTGGGGATTCCTAAAAACATCAAGTCCTACCAATCCTTGGGCGAACTCTGGTTTGAAACGCCGGAACGAGAGGCGGAAAATTACCTCCGCAGCCTCGACCTCTCAACGGCTGTGGCCAAGGTGGATTATCAAGCGGAAGGCGTCCGTTTCCATAGGGAATACTTCATCTCAGAGGCCACCCATGCCCTGATGGTTCGCATCACGGCCGACCAGCCGCATCGAATCAGCCTTTCCTTGCAACTCAAGCGGGCGCAAGATGCCCGGACCACCAAGGTGGGTGCTGACGAACTGCTGATGAGCGGCCGTATCCATTGCCTTGATAAAAGCGGAAAAGAACGGGGCTTGCATTTTGCCGCACGCTTGAAAGCCGTGGCCGAAGGCGGTACGGTTCAAGTGCGGCAAAGGTCCGGTCAAGCCCTCTGCCTGCAGGTTTCCCAAGCCGATACCCTGACGCTTTACTTGGTCGGGGCAACCGATTATCCCGGCCTGGCCAATTTGAAAAGAGGCATCTCCACTCTTTCCGGAAATCCTTCGGAGAAAACGGCTACGGCTTTGGCCGTCGTCCTTCAGCAAGCTTACGGGCAATGGAAAACACGGCACATAGCCAATTATCAAAAATATTTCAAGCGGGTAGACCTGCAGTTGGGCACTGTCCCCGACACGCTCAAGAGCAAGCCTACCGATGAACGCCTGCGGCTGGCACATGAGACAGGAATCCCCGACCTCGGCTTGGTGCAGACGTATTTCCAGTACGGGCGTTATCTGCTGATTAGCTCTTCCCGGCCCGGCGGCATGCCCGCCAACTTGCAAGGACTCTGGGCTTGGCAGATGAACGCGCCTTGGAATGCGGATTACCATACGAATATCAACTTCCAGATGAATTACTGGCCGGCGGAAATCACCAACCTTTCGGAGATGCACCTGCCTTATTTCGATTTGGTGGATATGCTGGTAAAACCAGGCGAACGAACGGCGAAGGTCCTTTACGGTGCCCGCGGCTGGGTGGTCCATCATCTGACCGACGCCTGGGGATTCACGGCGCCCGCCGACGGCCCTCAAGGTATTTGGCCGATGGGCGCCGCCTGGCTTTCGCGCCAATATTGGGAACATTTCGCTTATACGGGCGATACGGCCTTCCTTGCTCGACGCGCTTGGCCGGTCATGAAAGGAGCTGCCCGCTTCATACTGGATTTCTTAGTCAAGGCGCCTGCCGGTACGGCTTATGCCAGAAAATGGGTGACGGCGCCTTCTTATTCGCCGGAGAATTCCTTCTACCTCCCGAATGGAAAAATATCTGAATTCACCTACGGGGCGACGATGGACTTGGAAATCATCCATGATCTGCTGACTCATTGCATTGATGCGGCCAATATTTTGGGCATAGACCGGAAATTCCGCGACGAATGCGAAAACGCTTTGAAACATCTTCCCGGCATACGCATCAGCCCTGCGACGGGCCGCATCATGGAATGGGCGGAGGATTATAAGGAAGTGGACCCGCATCACCGGCATACCTCGCATCTTTTCGGCTTATTTCCCGGCGACCAGATTACGCCGGAAGGGACGCCGGCTCTGGCCGAAGCCGCCCGCCAGACCTTGATTGCCCGTGGCGACGGCGGTACGGGTTGGAGCCTGGCTTGGAAAATCAATATGTGGAACCGCCTGCATGAGGGCGACCATGCCTTTCGCCTCCTTTCCAAGCTGCTGGCAGATAAAACGCTGCCCAATCTGTTCGATAACCATCCGCCTTTCCAAATCGACGGCAATTTCGGCGCGACGGCAGCTATCGCAGAGATGTTCCTGCAAAGCCAACGGCGCCTGCCCGACGGCAGCTACGAACTCGACTTGCTGCCGGCGCTTCCCTCGGCCATGGCTGCCGAAGGTTACGTGACGGGATTGCGGGCCAGGGGCGGATACACTGTTGACTTGTCCTGGCACAACGGCTTCTTGGCCGAAGCACGTATACGGGCCGACCATGACGGCAACTTACACCTGCGCTACCGTACACATGCCATTGAACATGCGATGCGGGCGGGCGACACGTACACCTTGCGCCCTACCGTGGGACTGCCGCAGGGCTTTGGTTTACGCACGCAAGGCATGGACATCAAGGTGCAGTTCTTCAGCCCCGACATCGTACACGTCTACAAGACACCCGTCGGCAAGCCGTATCAAAAGCATAGCCTTTCGGTAGTCGGGAGGCCGGAAGAGGTTCCGGTGACTTGCGGCGGAAAAGGCAAGCTCTCCTACGTGGCTTCTTCTAAATGGATGGTCATCGTGAACACAGAGAACGGCCATATCGGTTTTTACAATATGAAAACGGAGGGGCGCGTCTTGCAGGACTCGCTCACCCGCTTCACGCCCGTCGAAGATGCCGGAAAGCCTTCGTACCGGGTCAACAATGTTTTCCAATTGGAAGGAAAAGGCCCTATTTACGGCATCGGACAGGTCATGGACGGGAAGATGAACCGCCGCGGGACGGCTTACCACCTGCAGAACGAGAACATGTTCACCTATTCGCCCTATTTCTTCTCAGCCGAGAAAGGCTACGCCGTCTTTTGGGATAATTATTCCATTTCCGACTTCTCCGACAGCCCGCAGGGGCTTTCGTTCAAGAGCCTTGGACATTGCGCCGACTATTATTTCATTGGTGGGGGCACAGCCGACGGCGTCATTGCCGGCCTGCGCGAGTTGACCGGGCAGGTGCCCATGCTCCCGCTTTGGGCTTACGGCTATTTTCAAAGCAAGGAGCGTTACACTACGCAATTCGAAAGCCTCGACGTGGTGAAGAAATACCGCGCCCTGAAGATACCCCTCGACTGTATCATACAGGATTGGCGTTATTGGCCGGAATATCCGAACGACAGCCTGTGGAACGCCCAGCGTTTCGACCCGAAACGTTTTCCCGCCCCACGCCAATGGGCCGATGAAATACACCGCTTGCATGCCAAGCTGATGATTGTCACTTGGCCGGACTTCGGGCCTTTGACTCCTCAATACAAGGCCATGGAAAAGGCCGGCCACCTGCTGGGCTTTTACGGCTTCCCGCCCAACAGCGGTGCCCGTCCGTACGACGTCTTCAGCCTTGAAGCCCGCGACATCTTTTGGAAATACCTCGACAAGGGTATCTTCAGCTATATAGGCAACGATGCCTGGTGGTTAGATTCCACCGAACCCGATCACGTCTATCCGAAGCCTTCCGATTTCGACACGCCCACCGCCTGCGGCTCCTTCCGCAGCGTGAAAAACGCTTACAGCATGATGCATAACCGGGGCATTGCGGAGCACCAGAAACAGGAGACCAAAGCCAAACGGGTTGTCCTCCTGACACGTTCCGGCTTCATCGGCCAGCAACGCTACGGCTCGGATACCTGGAGCGGCGACGTGCGCTCTACCTGGGATATGCTGGCCAAGCAAATCCCGGCCGCCATGAACTTTACCCTGATGGGCCTGCCTTATTGGAACAGCGATATCGGCGGCTTCTTTGCCAACGACTGGAACAAAGTCGGCGGCGTGAAGAACCCGGAATTCCGAGACCTGTACGTTCGTTGGCTGCAATTCGCCACCTTCTGCCCGATGATGCGTTCGCACGGCACGGGCCTGCCGCGTGAGATATGGAACTTCGGCAAACGGGGAACGCCCTATTACGACGCCATCGCCCGGATGATACGTCTCCGCTACCGTCTCTTGCCTTATATCTATGGCACGGCCTGGGAGGTGTCGGCGCATCAGGGCACTTTCATGCGCCCGTTGGTGATGGATTTCGCCGCCGACCCGCATACGGCCGACCTGGGCAGCGAATATCTCTTCGGGCACGCCATCCTCGTGACGCCCGTCACCCAACATGCCGTCGGTTCTTGGCCGGTCTATCTACCCAAGGGCACCGACTGGTGGGACTTCTGGACTAACGAGAAGCTGCAGGGCGGACAATACGTCCATCGCGCCCTAAGCCAGGACATCTTGCCCCTGTATGTGCGGGCCGGCAGCATCCTCCCCTTTGGCCCGAAAGTGCAATGGGCTACCGAAAAGCCCTGGAACGAGCTGGAAATCCGCGTGTATCCGGGTGCCGACGGGGATTTTCTCCTTTATGAAGACGAGGACGACAACTATGACTACGAAGCCGGCGCTTATTCCACCATCCGTTTCCATTGGGACGAAGTCAAGCATACGCTGCGCATCGGCGTCAGGCAAGGCTCCTTCCCCGGCATGTTGCAGAAACGGAAGTTCCGGATTGCCCTGGCGATTACGGCGGCAGCTCCCGGCGATAGCCCGGCCAAACACGTGAAAGAAGTTTCTTACGAGGGGAAAGAATTAATTATCAAGATGCCCCGATGAACAAACATATCCTTCTCTACGGCCTTTGCGGCCTGCTCTTTTGCGGCAACCTTGCCGCGGCGGCACATCTCGTTTACGCCCATCCCTTCAATCCCATGCAGGGCTTGGTCAATCCGGTGGAAGCACCTTACCGGCAAGAAATGTGTTTGAACGGTCGCTGGGATTTCATGCCCGTTTACCGGGCCAAGGCCTCCGACTTTGTTTTCCCTAAGGTCTTTAAGGTGGATACGGTGCCGATAAAGATACCTTCGCCTTGGAACGTGAACGCCTTTACCGACGGCAAGGGAGGCGATTTCCTCGCCTATCCTTCTTATCCCAAAGCCTGGGAGCGGGTGAAGATGGCTTGGATGCGGAAGAAGTTCTTTGTCCCCTCCGCTTGGGCGGGACGCCGGCTCATCCTCCACTTCGAAGCCGTCATGGGCAAGGCGCTCGTTTACGTGAACGGGCAAAAGGCGGCCGGGAACTTCGAACTCTTCCTCCCCTTTGAGACTGATGTGAGTGCCTTGCTCAAGCCGGGAGAAGAGAACGAAATCTGCGTAGGCGTGGCCAAGGCTTCCCTCTTCGACCGGGCCGGACGATACGGGCGGCGCACCTACGTGGGCGGCTCCATGTGGGGCATTGACATGGCCGGCATCTGGCAGGACGTCTACCTCTTTGCTTATCCGAAAGTCTACATACAGGATATGTTCGTGCAGCCCGACCTGAAAGAGGGCAAACTGCGCATCTCCTTTGAAATGAAGAATACGACCTCCAAGGAGCAGCACCTGAACTTGGACGTCAGCATACGGCGATGGTACGACACGGCCGGCCGTACTTTGGCGGAGGCGCCGGAGCAGCGCGGCGAGCTGGCTGCCGCGGCGGCCCTCGTCTTCCCCCAAAGGCGCAAGTTGAAATTGCCGCCCGACAGCGTCTTGCGCGTCACGATAGAACGCTCCGTCCATGGCGAACTGGCCTGCTGGACACCCGACACGCCCCGGCTGTACGGAGCCGTGGCCACCCTCTCGGAAGGCCGTAAGCCCATAGACCGCAAGTACACACGCTTCGGCTGGCGGGAGTTCCGCATCGCCGGGACGCAACTGCTGCTCAACGGCGAGCCTATCGTGTTGAAAGGTGACTCCTGGCATTTCATGGGTGTGCCACAGATGACCCGCCGCTACGCCTGGGCTTGGTTCACCATGCTGAAAGACGCCCACGCCAATGCCGTGCGCCTCCATGCCGAACCCTTCCCCCGCTTTTATCAGGACATGGCCGACGAGATGGGCATCTGCATCCTCGACGAGACCGGCATGTGGGCCAGCGACGGCGGCCCGAAAATAGACAGCGAGGCTTATTGGGAAGCGACCGATGAACACCTGCGCCGCCTGATACGTCGCGACCGCAACCATCCTTCCGTTTTCGGCTGGAGCGTCTGCAACGAGAACGAACCCGTGGCCATCAACGTGCTGAAGGCTCCCGACAGCTTAGTGCGCCGCCAGATAGCGGAAATCAACCATTGGGCGAAACTGGCGGCAAAGCTCGACCCGACACGCACCTGGATTTCAGGCGACGGGGAAGAAATGCGCCCCACCGAGCTGCCGACCCTCATCGGCCATTATGGTGGCCCGGAAGGGATGAAACGCTGGGCAGCCTCCGGCAAGCCTTGGGGCATAGGCGAACAGAGCATGGCTTATTACGGGACACCGCGGCAAGCTTCCGCCTATAACGGCGACCGTTCCTACGAAAGCATGAAGGGGCGCATGGAAGCCATCGCCACGGAGAGCTACGGCCTGATAAAGATGCAGCGCGCCCTGCATGCTGCTTATTGTAGCGTCTTCAATATCGTTTGGTACGGCTTGCAGCCGCTGCCGCTGGGATTGAAGGACCCTTCGAAGGCTCCTACCCCCGACGACGGCATCTTCTTCGGCTTCCGGGAGGGCGCCGTCGGCATGCAGCCCGAAAGGCTCGGCCCCTATACGACGACCCTCAACCCCGGCTATGACCCGAACCTGCCGCTCTATCGGCCCTGGCCTTCGTTCTATGCCATCCGCGCCGCCTTCGCCGATCCGATGCAACCTTTTTCCATCTCCGTGCCGGAGGAAGCGGCGGCCTGGAAAAGCAAAGAGCCTGCCGAACGGCTCCCGCTGCTCCTCGTCGACGGCAGCGATACGGCCTCGTTGACGGCCGCTACCCTCAAGAAGGTGAAAGCGCTCCTTTCAAAGGGCGGCACGCTCTGCCTCATCCGTGTCGGCCCGGAAGCGGCGGCTTGGGCGCAGTCCTTCCTCCCTTATTCGCTGGCGCTCGGCCCGCGCAGGGCTACCTCTTTCCTCGTGGCTAAGCCTGATACGGCCTCACGCCTCCTGCACGGCATGGGCAATGCGGACTTCTACTTCTCCGAACAGCTTCCCCAAGGCGGTACGGCCATGCACTACGGCCTTTGCGGCGATTTGCTCAATCACGCGCAGGTCTTGCTCCGCGCCTGCAATACGGACTGGCAACGTTGGAACAACCGGCCGGAGACTTCGAAGACGGGCAGCGTTTTCCGCAGCGAACAGGAGGCCAAAGGCCCCGGCGCCGTCATCGTCTCCCTGCCCGTAGGTGCTGCCGAGGTCATCCTCTCTACCCTTGACCTTTCGGCTTTGGGCATTGAAGGGCAAAAGCTGTCGGCACGGATGCTGGCGAACCTCGGTGGCGCCCTTCCCGAAAAGGAGGCACTAAGCCTCTCCGCTCCCCGCTTTGTCGACGGACAAGCCTCCTTCAACCTGCTGCCCCGGCAGAGGCGCCTGCGCTTCCGCGTTTACAGTCCCCGTTCCCTGAGCAATCTCTTGGTCGAACCTGACCTGCCCGTGTTGAACCTGCATATAGAGGCACCTGCCGGCAGCCGTCTCTTCTTGAACGGCAAAGCCGTCGCCTTGAAAAACTTGCCCCTGGAAAAGGGCTGGAACCGCTTTTCCATAGAATGGCCGGCGACAGGGAAAGCCTCCCGCCTCTCCCTGCGTTTCGATGCCTCCGACCCCAACTATCTGAAGCAACTCCGCCTTTCAGTTGAAAATTGAAAGTTAGGGCGAAGCCGTCTTGAAACCGCTTTACACGTATGTAACGGCACTTCAAGAGGTCTTGAAACCGCTTTACACGTATGTAACGGCACTTCAAGAGGTCTTGAAACCGCTTTACACGTGTGTAATGGCACTTCAAGAGGTCTTGAAACCGCTTTGCATGCGTGTAATGGACTTATGTCAGGTGGCAAAGTGCCTTTACACGCGTGTAACGGGCTTATGTCAGGTGGCAAAGTGGCTTTACATGCGTGTAATGGGCTTATGTCAAGTGACAAAATGCCTTTACATGCATGTAATGGGTTTATGCCGCGCATTGGCCTAAATTATCCATGGCCTTCAGCCAATCCCCCTCTCCTTGGGAGAGGGGTTAGGGGTGAGGCTCTTTGTTTCGGGGGTGGTGTTCGAGGATTTCGCGGCGCAGGGCGCTGCG
>JAISGW010000180.1 GCA_031262895.1 Tannerella sp.
CTTATGTTTGCCGCCTAAACCAATTTAATAACAGAAAAAAATGACAACAACTTTGGTGATTATTGTAGTAATCGTTTTGGTCGTTCTCTTTTTGGTGGCCAAATACAACGGCTTAGTGAAACTGCGGAACAACCGTGAAAATGCTTTTGCCGATATTGACGTGCAATTGAAGCAAAGGCACGATTTGGTTCCCCAGTTGGTGGAAACGGTCAAGGGTTATGCCGCCCATGAAAAGGAAACTTTCGAAAAGGTCATCGCCGCTCGCAACGGCGCCGTATCAGCCAAGAGCATAGACGAGAAAATCGTAGCCGAGAACAGCTTGTCGGCCGCCTTGTCAGGCATGCGTGTCACCTTGGAAGCCTATCCCGAGTTGAAAGCTAACCAGAACTTCATGCAGTTGCAGGAAGAAATTGCCGATTTGGAGAACAAACTCTCGGCTGTCAGGCGCTATTTTAACTCCGCCACCAAGGAATACAACAATGCTGTGGAGACATTTCCTTCCAACATCATTGCCGGCATGTTCAATTTCCATAAGGAAATCATGTTCGACTTGGGTGAAGAACGCAAATCATACGAAGAGGCGCCTAAAATACAGTTCTGATCATGGAATACGTAGGCATACAGACCCAGCAAAGGCGAAACAACCTGCGCTCGGCCGCCTTGCTTTGCCTTTTCCCCTGCCTGATTGTTGGCCTGACTTGGTTGGGTTGCTACCTTTTCGCCTCCTATAACGGAGGCGCCTCGGCCTATTCGGGCATAGGCGGCCCCATACTGTCTTCCACGGCTTTGGCCTCTTCTTATTTCTTCGGCATCCTTCCGATCGTTGTTGGCGGGGTGTTGATTTGGTTCCTCATTGCCTATTTCGCGAACGTGGGCATCATACAACATGCCACTGATGCCCGCCCCTTAGAAAGGATGGAGAACAAGCGCGTCTACAATTTGGTGGAGAACTTGTGCATGAGCCAAGGCATGCCCATGCCGAAAATCAACGTCATTGACGACGAGTCACTGAACGCCTTTGCCAGCGGCATCAACAACAAGACCTATACCGTGACTTTGACCAGCGGCATCATCGACAAGTTGAACGACGAGGAACTCGAAGGAGTCATCGGGCATGAATTGACGCATATCCGCAATCGCGACGTCAGGCTGCTCATCATCTCCATCGTTTTCGTGGGAATTTTTACGGCTTTGGCCCAGTTAGGCTTCCGCACCCTGCTGTATGCTCCCAGCGGCCGGTCGCGTTCTTCCGATGACCGCAACGGGAAAAGTAACGGGGGAGGCGTCATTGTCATGTTGCTCATCGTGCTGCTCGTCGCCCTTATCGGATATTTCTTCTCCCTTCTCCTGCGCTTTGCTATTTCTAAAAAGCGGGAATACATGGCCGATGCGGGCAGCGCCGAGATGACCAAGAATCCTTTGGCTTTGGCTTCGGCCTTGCGTAAAATATCAGCCGACCCGCTGGTGGAGGCCGTCAAGCGCAAAGACGTGGCCCAGCTCTTCATTGAAGACCCGCAGGAGGAACACATGAGCCTGTCCAATCCTTTTGGCCTTTTTTCCTCGCATCCGCCCATTGAAAAGCGCATTGCCATCTTGGAACAGTTTTAAGGCTTTGTTCGGTATTCTCGTTCCAAGTCGTATATTTGCTGTCTCAAAAAAACCTAAATAAATTGATAGTGATAAAGAATATGAAACGATTGATGTTGGCCGCCTGTGCGTTGGCCATGAGTCTTGGTTTTGCCCAAGGTCAAAAAACGGAAGACGCTTATGTCTTCACGACGGTGAAAAAAGTGCCTATCACATCCGTGAAAAACCAGAACCGTTCGGGCACGTGCTGGTGCTATTCCACGCTGGGTTTCTTCGAATCGGAATTGCTCCGCATGGGAAAAGGCCCCTACGACTTGTCTGAAATGTTTGTGGTCAGTCATTCTTATAAGGACAAGGCCGACAAATTCGTACGCATACATGGCATGATGAACTTCGGCGAGGGCGGTTCTTCCGACGACGTGAATTATGTTATCAAACACTACGGCATCGTGCCGGAAGAGGCGCAGCCGGGTGAGAACTACGGCGACAGCCTGCCCGTACATGGGGAGATGGAAGCTGCTGCGGCCGCTTACCTGAAGGCCATCGTCTCTAATCCCAACGGCAAGTTATCCACGGCTTGGAAGCGCGGCTACGACGGCATCATTGATGCCTACCTCGGCCCCAACCCGAAAACTTTCACCTATAAAGGGAAGGAATATACGCCCCTGAGCTTTGCCAAAGAATTGGGCTTGAATATGGACAATTATGTATCCCTGACATCGTACACCCATCATCCCTTCTATACCCAGTTCGCTTTGGCGCTCCCCGACAACTGGCGTTGGGCCAAATATTGGAACGTGCCCATTGATGACCTCGTCGAAATCGTCAACAACGCTATCAACAAGGGTTATACCATAGCCTGGGGGGCCGACGTCAGCGAGACGGGCTTTACCCGTGACGGCCTCGGCGTGGTGCCCGATGTCAAAGCCATTATGACCTCCGGTAGCGACCAGGCCCGCTGGGTGGGCCTTTCCACCCGTGACAAGAACGCCGAGATACGGAAAGACATAGAAAAACCCTGCAAGGAACTCAAGATAACCCAGGCGATGCGTCAGGAAGCTTACGACAACTACCAGACCACCGACGACCATGGCATGCAAATCTTCGGCATCGCCAAGGATCAGACGGGGAAAACTTTTTATATGGTAAAGAATTCTTGGGGAACAAACTCGAAATATAAGGGCATCTGGTATGTATCGGAAGCCTTCCTGCGCTACAAGACCATGGACATCATGGTGAACAAGGCCGCCATTCCGGAAGCCCTGCGCAGCAAATTGGGAATATGACTTCCAGATACCCGTCGGCTCTTTTAGAGAACGCGGTGAACGAACTGTCTACGCTGCCCGGTATCGGGCAGCGTACGGCGCTTCGTTTGGCGCTTCATTTTTTGCGGCGAGACCTCAATTATACGGAGGCTTTCACCTCCGCCTTATTGGCTTTGCGCAAGGAGGTAAATTATTGCCGCCAATGCCATAACATCTGCGACAGCGAACTTTGCAATATTTGCGCCGACCCATCCCGTGACCAGGCTACCATTTGCGTGGTGGAAAACATTAAGGAAGTGATGGCCATAGAGAACACGGGACAATACCACGGCGTGTACCATGTGTTGGGGGGCATCCTTTCGCCCATTGACGGCATAGGACCGGGCGACTTGGAGATAGACAGCCTTACTTCACGGGTGGCGGCGGGCGGCATCAAGGAGGTTATCCTTGCGCTGTCTACAACCATGGAGGGCGACACGACGAACTTTTTCATTTCACGTAAATTGGCGCCCTACGACGTCCCGCTTTCCTTAATAGCGCGCGGCGTCTCCGTCGGCGACGAAATAGAATATGCCGACGAGGTGACCCTGGCGCGCTCCATACAAAACAGAACCCGTTTCGAATATGAACGATAAGCCCCTGCTTTCGGTTGTCATTGTCAATTATAATGTGAAGTATTTCCTTGAGCAATGCTTGGTGTCGGTCGAAAGGGCCGCGGAGGGCTTGGACGTGGAAATCTTCGTTGTCGACAATGCCTCTACCGATGATTCCCTGGCTTATCTGGGCGCCCGTTTCCCGCAAGTCATTTTCATCGCCAATACCGATAACAGGGGATTCGCCGCCGCCAATAATCAAGCTATCCGTCAAAGCAAGGGGGAATACGTCCTGCTTTTGAACCCCGACACCTTGATTGGCGAGGACAGCCTGCACACGCTCTGTTTTTTTCTCGATGAGCATCCGCAAGCCGCCGCCGTAGGCGTGAAGATGCTTGATGCAAGGGGAGGATTTCTGCCGGAAAGCAAGCGTTGCTTTCCTACGCCGTGGGTGGCCTTCTGCAAGTTGTTCGGCCTGGGGAAGCTCTTTCCCCATTCGCCCACCTTCGCCGCCTATAGCCTGCCCTACTTGAACCCGAACAAAACGCACAAGGTCAGCGTGCTGGCCGGCGCCTTCATGCTTATGCGCCGGGAAGCGCTTGACAAGGCCGGCCTGCTTGACGAGTCTTTCTTTATGTATGGCGAAGACATAGACCTCTCTTACCGCTTCGTGCAACAAGGGTACACGAATTACTATGTCCCCGAACGCATCCTGCACTACAAGGGAGAAAGCGCCAGGCAGGACGACAAACGTTACCTGAAAAGTTTTTACGGCTCCATGCTCATCTTCTTTAAAAAGTATCATCCGCGCTCGGGGCGCTTTTGGAGCTTTTTCATACGTCTGGCCATCGCATGCAAAGTGTGCCTGGCTTCCCTGCCGTGGAAGCGCAAACGCCGCACCGGACACCACAACCCGATAAGGCACCGGCGCATTCTGGTATTGTCGCGTGAGGCCTCTTTCGATAGGGTCAAGGCTGGTTGCCGTAAGCGGATGCCCGAAGCGGAGTTTATCAACCATTGGAACCTCGACGAGGAGCGCGTGATGGACGCCATTTGCCGCCGCAACCGGATGAAAGCCTTCACCGACGTGGTCTTCTGCTATCCGGAGGTGCGTTTCGAGCAAGTCCTGCTGTTCATGGATACCTTGCCTGACCGGATTAATTACCATATTTATCACCGTAAAAACGGCCTGCTTATTTCTCCCAGCAAATGACAAAAATGTTTTTGAAGAACGAAAGGCTCCGTCTTCGGGCTATGGAGCCTGAAGACTTGGACGTGCTTTATACTTGGGAAAACGACCCTTCCTATTGGATGGAAGGGAACACGCTTGCCCCTTATTCCCGTTATGTTTTGCGGGAATACATTTCCAATTCCAATCGGGGAATTTACGAACAAAAGCAGTTGCGTTTGATGTTGGAACACGATGGTCAAGCGGCGGGAGTCATTGATCTTTACGACTTTGACCCGCACAACAGGCGCGCTGCCGTGGGGCTTCTTGTGGACAAGGGGTACCAAGGGCAAGGCATAGGCACCCAGGCCGTGGACCTTTTGGCCGATTACGCCTTTTCCATCCTCAACCTTTACCAGCTTTACGCCTACGTGCCGGTCAGTAATCCGGCCAGCCGCAAGGTGTTCGACCGCTGTGGCTTCACGCTCGTCGGTACCCTGCGCGGCTGGGTGAGTGCCCCCGGAAGCATGCGCGACGTTTGGCTGCTGCAACGCATTAACATCCAAGCTTGAAAGAACAAAACGTGGAAGAAAATTTTCTTGAACAACTGAACCCCGAACAAAGGGCTGCCGTGGAATATATAGACGGCCCTGCCTTGGTCATCGCCGGGGCAGGTTCCGGTAAGACGCGGGTACTCACTTACAAGGTGGCTTATCTGCTAC
>JAISGW010000055.1 GCA_031262895.1 Tannerella sp.
GCGAGGCGTCGCGGCGGAGCATGATGCCGTGATGGAGGTTAACCGTCTTCGCGAAGCCGCTGCAATCCATGGCTTTTTCGCTGGTGCCGCCCCAACTGTAGGGGATGCCCTGCAGGCTCAGGGCTGTCTTTACTATACCCTCGCCGCTCAGTTCCCGGCTTTTCGTCCAAGCCTCGAAATCCTCGCATTCCCGGCGGGGCACGTAGCCTTGCCGCCCGTCAGGAAAGGCGACTTGGTAGAAGCCGCCCGATTCGCCTTCCCGCTTCAGCAGGTCGCCGAATACCAGGTCGGAGATACGGCCGCCCTGTGCGTCGGGCTTCTCGTAAGCGAAGCCGTAGTCGGCGGTGTAGATGACTTTAGGGGCGCTTATCCAGGCGTTGAGGGAATCTTTCGTGAGGAGCGTCATCGTGCCGCCTTCTATCCAGGCCAGATAACCTTCCGGCGTGCGCACGCGATACCAGCCCTCTTTTTCCTGCAAGACATGCATAGCCATGCCCAGCAAAGTTTGGGTGGCCATTTCCTTCGCGTAACCCGGGCCGGTGCGCAGGTCGGCTACGGAAACGTCGGCAATGCCGTAAAGTTTATCTCCCAAAGCCTTGGCGGGCAGGAGGCAGATGCTGTCGACAACCTCCGGTCGTACGGCGCGGGCACGTTTGATTAAGGCGGCCTTCGTGGCCGCTTCCGTAACGACGCCCCGCAGGACAGGCTTGCCGTCCTCTTGCGATACGGTAATCTCGCAAACTTCGTCGCGGGGGTCGGGCGCGTACTGGGCGCGCACTTCTTCTATTATCTTATTCATTTCGGAACAAATGGCTGCCTTGGCCGTATTACCACCGCCTTTGCACGAGGGCAGGGCGGCACAAATAACCAAACAGGAAAGAAAGGTTTTAGTACGTGTGTTCATCTGTCTTGTTGTTTTCATTTAACTCAGCGGGCAAAGGTAAGCGAATTATTTAATCTTTAAAGCGGCGTAGGGAGAGCTGCCCTCCATCCCATTCCACATAGGAAAAATGGCGCATCCAGTCGCCTATGACCAGCAGACGTGAAGTAGGCGGCAAAGCTTGGTCAAGCAGGATATGCAGGTGGCCGAAGACAAAATAGTCGATGTCGGGATGTTGCAGCAGGTAATGGCTGGCGAAGTCAACGAGATAATCGCCCGTCTCTTCCTTCAGGCCTCCCTTGCGGCTGCGTAGCGACCAGCCGAGGGCAAAGCCGAAGGTCCAACGCGGATGTATGCCCGAATACAGGATTTGGCAAAAACGGTTACGGAAAAGGGCACGCAGGAAACGGTAGCTGCGGCTGCGACGGTCCATCTCGTCGCCGTGGCCGAGAAAGAAGCGTTTGCCGAGCAAATCCGCCACCAGCACGTCGCGGTGTATATGGGCGCCTATTTCCTTTTCCAGATAGCCGAAAAGCCATACGTCATGGTTGCCGGTAAAGAAATGCAACTCCGTCCCGGCGTCGGAAAGTTCGGCCAGCTTGCCGAGGAAACGGACGAAGCCTTTCGGCACCACGTACTTGTATTCATACCAGTAGTCGAACATGTCGCCGAGAAAGTAGATGGCGGCTGCTTCGTCTTTGATGCTGTCGAACCAGCGCACCAACCGTTTTTCCACGGCCAGGGGATCGCGGAGGAAGCGGGCGCCCAAATGGGCATCGGAGGCAAAGTAGACTTTTGTTTTCATAAGAGGCCCAGTTCGAGCTTGGCTTCTTCGGACATCATATCCTTGTTCCATTCCGGCTCGAAAACGAGCCGTATGTCGGCGGAACTGACCCCGGGCAAGGATTCCACCTTGCTGCGTATGTCGTCAAGGATAAAATCGGCAGCCGGACAGTTGGGCGCCGTCAAGGTCATGTCTATGCTGACCTTTCCTCCGTCTTCCACATCTACTTTATATATGAGGCCGAGGTCATAAACATTGACCGGGATTTCCGGGTCGTAAACGCTGCGTAAGACGGAGACGATGGCCTCTTCGGTCTGAAGAAATTCGTTTTCCAATATATTGTGAATTATGGACAAAAGTGGAGAGAAATTGCGAGTTATGAAAGTCTACCCTCGTCGGCATAGCTGAAGTAGGCTTTGCCGGCCAGAATGAGGTGGTCAAGCAGCCGGAAGCCCATCAGGCGGGCGGCCTCTTGTACGCGGAGCGTGAGCTTGTCGTCTTCTTGGCTGGGGCGGGGACTGCCCGAAGGGTGGTTGTGGCAAAGTACGATGCCCGTGGCCAGTGCTCGCAAGGCAGGCCGGAGTATCAGGCGCAAGTCAGCCGCAGTAGTTGCTACGCCGCCTTGGCTTATTTTTATCTTGTCAAGCAGTTTGCCGGCCTGGTTGGTAAGCGCTATCCATAGCTCTTCGTGGGGCAGGTCGGCCAAGAGAGGGGAGAAAAGGCGGAAAATGTCGCGACTGCAAGTGATGGCATCAAGTCGCGAGCCTTCATCCGCAGCCCGGCGCCGCCCCAGTTCTAAGGCGGCGGCTATGCTTACGGCCTTGGCTTCGCCTATACCGTGAAAACCCTCCATCAACTCGCGGAGGCTGCGTTTGCCCAAGGCGTCAAGGCTGTTGCCCACGGAGGCCAGAATGCGCTGCGCCAACTGGAGGGCCGACTCCTTGTTGTTGCCTGAGCCTATGACGATAGCCAACAGTTCGGCGTCGCTCAAGACGAACACCCCCTTGTGGAGCATCTTCTCCCGGGGGCGGTCGTCTTCAGCCCATTCCTTGATGGCCGTCATTCATCAGCGTACCCGTCCGACGTAAGACCCGTCGCGCGTGTCTATTTCTATCTTCTCGCCCACATTGACGAAGAGGGGCACACGCACTTCGGCTCCCGTTTCGACTGTGGCCGGTTTGAGCGTATTCGTGGCCGTGTCGCCCTTGATGCCGGGTTCGGTGTAGGTGATGGCCAAAACCGTCTTCACCGGCATTTCGGCAAAGAGGATGGTCTCGGTGGATGCGTCGGAGACAACTGCTACAATGTCGCCTTCCTTCATGAAGTCGACGCCTTCCACCAGCTCCTTGTCTATGGTAATGTCTTCCCAAGTCTCCTGGTTGAGGAAATGATAGCTCTCGCCTTCCGCATAGGAATATTGATAAGGACGGCGTTCCACACGCACGTCTTCCAGGCGTTCGCCAATGTTGAAGCGGCGTTCGATGACGCGGCCCGAAACCACGTCCTTCAATTTGGTGCGCATAATCGTGTTGCCCTTGCCGGGTTTTACGTGGAGAAATTCTATACAGAAATAAAGTTTCCCGTCCAAACGGATGCAAGTGCCGTTCTTGATGTCTTGTGAATTAATCATATATATGTTGTTTTAAATTATGTCGAACCTTCCCGATGCTGCAAAAGTAATACTTTTCGACGGAAGAAGAAGAGAGCGGCGAGCAAGAGGGCGGCGTATGAAAGGCTGCCGGCCAGGGCGGAACCGGGAAGTCCCCAAAGGGGGATCAGGCAGGAGGCCGCTGCCAGGAGTACCAACAGGCCGGCAAAGGAGACGAAGGTGCTGTAACGTATGCGGCCCGTGCCGATGAAATAGGCGCTGAGGATATTGTTGGCGGCGTAGCAGACCACGCCCGGCGCCATTAACAGGATGAGCGGACGGATGCCGGCGAAGTGCTTCCCGAAGAGGTAGCCGGTGAACAATTGCTCGGGCAGCAGGCAAAGCAGGAGCACGGCTGCCGCGACGGCCAAAGTGGAAAATTTGAGCAAACGCAGGGTGACACGCCGCTGCTGGTCGGCCTCGTCGATGCGCACCATGCGGTTGTATTCCACGCTGGCTGCTCCCCGACTGATGTTCCAGATGCTTTCCGACAGCTTCGTGGCCGCGTCGAGCAGGCCCACGGCGCCGAGGCCAAGCCAGCTTTGTACCAGAAAATAGTTCAGGCGTGTGGCCAGCACTTCGGCCAGGTTGTCCGCGCTTCCCCATAAACCGTAGCTCAGCATTTCCTTGAGGACGGGCAGCCGCCCTTGCTTCCCGCCTTCCCCGCGCCGCGTATGCAGGCGGTGCAGGCTCCACAGGAAGGCAAGGCCGTTGACCAAGCCTTGCCCCCAGATATAGGCCTGCACCTCGCGTATACCTATTATATAATAGAAAGCGCAGAGTACGAAGAAAAGCAAGCCGCCTTGCAGGATATTTGTCAGATTGAAACCGAAAATGTCGTCGATACCAAGCAACAGGCGTGCATGGGCCAGCGGAAAGGAATACAGGACGCTGAGCAGAAAAATAGCCCAACCGTAACCTTCGGGCAACATGCCCAGCAGGTGCAGGCAGGCGCACGACAAGGCCGAACCGGCCAAAATCCAGGCGGCGGCAATGGGATAGAGCGTCCGCAAGGCATACTTGTGTACGAAGTAGGTGAGCGTGTTTCCTCCTAACAAGCCGTTGACTGTGGCGCAGATGCTTACCGAAGCCCAAATCAGGCCTATTTCTCCCATGCCCCTGACGCCCAACACCCGGGCGTTGACAAAAATCAGTGCCAGGTTGAAAAAAGCAATCAAATAGCGCGCGCCAACAGTGCCGATTAAATCCTTCCACATTTGTTGTTGTATATTTGCTGCCATGAAAAACACCACTCAAGGTTCCGTAGTTCAATGGATAGAACGGAAGTTTCCTAAACTTTTGATCCGAGTTCGATTCTCGGCGGGACCACCTCCATCAGCCAATTAGAAACTGCCGCAAAAGTAATTAATCCTTTTCCTGGCTCAATTATAAATGCTGGACACATTGCAAATTTAATTTGTGTCCCCTGCGCGCCGTTGGACACATTGCAAATTTAATTTGTGTCCCCTGCGTGCCGTTGGACACATTGTGAGTTCAATCTGTGTCCCCTGCGTGCCGTTGGACACATTATGAGTTGGGCGTAGCCGTAAGGCCGCGCCCAACTCATAATTCATAATTTGTTACGCTCCGACGCGTCGGACGAAAGTCAGGAGGTAGAGCGTGCCGACGAAGATGACGGCCAAGGCGCCGACCTGACTGTGCAGGGCATCCGAAAGGACGCCCATCGCCAAAGGAAACAGCGCGCCGCCAATCAATCCCATAATCATCAGGCCCGAGACTTCGTTCTTCTTCTCCGGCAAATGCAAGAGGGCTTGCGCCACGACAATAGAGAAGATGTTCGAGTTGCCCAAGCCGACGAGTCCGATACAGGCATAGATGGGCCATCTCAGGTGCAGGAAGCACAAGCCCAGCACCCCGACCAGGATGCAAAGGACGCTGAGCAGGAAGACCGTCCGATGGGGAAACTTGGAGAGAATGAAGCTGCCCGACAAACAACCCAGCGTACGGAAGAGGAAGTAAACGCTGGTGGCGAATC
>JAISGW010000169.1 GCA_031262895.1 Tannerella sp.
GCCTGCAACAACGTTGACGCTCTCGGTTCAATTATAATCGGTCTCGTTGCCGGCATAATCGTAGTTGACGCGGCCGAACCAAGAAATCATGGCCAGTTCGCGGGTGTAGCCCTCGTTGGTCTGGGTAGAGGCGTCGCCGGCGTTGATGTCGGTCAGGTCGTTGTTCGGGAAACTGGAACGATACATCTTGGCATAAGAGTAATTGTAATCTTCCGTATGCCAACCGGCAAGAACTTTCAGGTTATGCTTTCCTGCAAATGTTTTGTCATAATTCAACAGGGCATCAAAGTTGGTGCGGTCCCACAGGTAATAACGCTCGTCGAGACTGGCCGGTTGCGAAGCCTTGTTGGGATTGTATTGGATAAAGTCCTCGAAGTTCTTGTATTGTTGCCGGTTGGTCACATAAGAACCGGAAAGGGTGGCTTTCAAACCGTCGAGTATTTCATAGTCGGCGGAGAGCGTACCGGTGAAATTGCGGTTATTGCGGTCCACCGTCATGCCGGAATCCAGCCAAGCCATCGGGCTACCGTCGGAGACCGTGCCATAAGAGCCGTCGGCATTCTTGTAAGGAATCCAAGGGGCGATGAGGTTGAGCTGGCGGATGATTTGGTCGGAACTGCCGCCGGCATAGGCGGAGTTTGCGTCTTTATAATCGTTCTTGATGAAGGCCATTGAGAGATGGGCGGTCAAGCGGCGATGCAGCTTCAGGTCGATGTTGGTGCGCGCATTGATTTGGTTGCGGTTGGAATTGGGCAGTATGCCGTCCTGATGGAGTATGCCCGCCGAAGCCATGTACTTGACCTGCTCAGTGCCGCCCGTAGCGGAAACATTATGTTGTGTTTGGAAACCGGTGCGGTATGCCAGGTCGTACCAGTTGGTGTTGGGGTGCCCGTAAGGGTCGCTGCCGTCCTTGAACTTCTGGATGTCCTCGTCGGTGAAGCGGGGCGAATAACCTCCGGCTTCGAGGGCGAGGTTCAGGTCGGTAGCATATTCAGCCGAACCCATGCGGTCTATCATGTGGGTGGCTTCCTGCATACCGGCATAACCGTTGTACGAGATACGGGGTTTGCCTGTCGTGCCGCGTTTGGTGGTAATCAGGATGACACCGTTGGCGGCCTTCGAACCGTAAATGGCGGCCGAGGCGGCGTCCTTCAGCACGGAGATGGAAGCGATGTCGTTCGGGTCGACGGCGTCCATGGTACCGCTCTCCACCCCGTCAATGAGGATGTAAGGGTCGGAGGTGTTGAGCGTGCCCACGCCGCGGACGCGGATGGTTGCCCCATCCTGCCCGGGGCGGCCTTGTCCCGACATGACCGTCACGCCGGGCATCAGGCCTTGCAGACCGGAGGACACGTTTTGCAGCGGCCTATCGGCTAAGGCTTTGGAATCCAGCTGGGCAACGGCGCCTGTCAGGTTCACCTTCTTCTGCGAGCCATAGCCCACGACGACTACCTCGTTAAGACTCTCAGCGTTTTCCTGCATGGTAATACGGAACTGCGTTTTTCCGCGGACAGACAGAACCTGCGTTTTGAAGCCAACGTACGATAACGTCAAACTGGCATTGTCGGCTACCTGAAGGCTGAACTTGCCGTCTACGTTCGTGATGGTCCCGTTCGTTGGACGGGCGGTTTCCTGCACGTTGACGCCAATCAGGGCTTGCCCCGTATTGTCGGTGATGGTACCTGTCACCGTCTTGTTTTGGGCAAAGGCCGTCAGGCTGGCAAGCGAGGCGACCAAGAGCGTTAATGCGCTCCTCTTGAAATTAGAAATCAGTTTTTTCATTTAACTACTTATTATTAATTCATTAGCAAATCAAGGCGCAAATATACACACTTTAACCCACAAAGGCTATATTTCCCCTTTGCATTCTATTTTTTATCCAAAAAAAGGTTTCAACGAAGCCTGCCAGCATATTTTTCTATTTGCGGAAAAAAAAGCCCGTATGGCGGCAGTTATATTCCATGCACAAGGACTGTTTTAGATATATTTTCTGTATTTACGGATGTTCTTGGACGATATTTCTTAGCATCTTACCTTTGCCCCATCAAAATCACTTCATAGACTCAGAAAATATGGAAAAGAACAAGCTACATTTCGAAACGCTCCAGCTCCACGTTGGGCAGGAGGAACCGGATTCCGCCACCGGCGCGCGGGCGGTGCCCATTTATCAGACGACCTCTTACGTGTTCCGCGATTCAGCCGAGGCGGCCGCCCGGTTCGGCCTTACCGAAGCGGGCAACATCTACGGGCGCCTGACCAATCCCACGCAGGAAGTCTTTGAAAAGCGTATGGCCGCCCTCGAAGGCGGCGTGGCCGGCCTGGCCGTTGCTTCCGGCGCAGCCGCCATCACCTACGCTTTCCGTAACATTACCCGTGCCGGCGACCACATCGTAGCCGCCCAAACCATCTACGGGGGTACTTACAATTTGCTGGCTCACACCTTCCCGGCCGACGGCGTGAGCTGCACCTTCGTGGAGCCTTCAGACCCGTCCCACTTCGAACAGGCCATACGGGAAAACACCAGAGCCGTCTTCATAGAAACGCTCGGCAACCCGAATTCCAACCTGATTGACATCGAAGCCGTGGCCGCAATAGCCCACCGTCACCGCATCCCGTTGATTGTGGACAACACCTTCGGCACTCCTTACCTGATACGTCCCATCGAATACGGAGCCGACGTCGTCGTACACTCGGCAACCAAGTTCATCGGTGGCCACGGCAATTCCTTAGGCGGCGTAATCGTCGACGGGGGCCATTTCGACTGGAAGGCCTCCGGCAAATTTCCGCAGCTCGCCGGACCGGAAGCCAGCTACCACGGCGTATGTTTCGCCGACACGGCCGGTTCAGCAGCTTATGTGACCCGCATCCGCGCCGTACTCCTGCGCGACACGGGCGCCACCCTCAGTCCCTTCAACGCCTTCCTCCTTTTACAGGGGCTAGAAACCCTTTCCCTGCGCGTGGAACGCCACGTGGAGAACGCCCTGAAGGTGGTTGACTTCCTTTCCAAGCACCCCAAAGTGGGCGCCGTGCATCATCCGGCTCTGCCCGGACATCCCGACCACGCCCTTTACGGAAAATATTTTCCCAAAGGAGCCGGTTCCATTTTCACCTTCGAGATAAAGGGAGGGGCGGCCGAGGCGCAACGTTTCATCGACAGCCTTGAGATTTTTTCCCTGCTGGCCAACGTGGCCGACGTCAAGTCGCTCGTTATCCATCCGGCCACGACGACCCATTCGCAATTGAACGAGCAGGAGCTGGCCGAGCAGGGCATCCTGCCCGGCACCGTGCGCCTCTCCATCGGAACGGAGCATATCGACGACCTGCTGGCCGATTTGGCCCAGGCGTTGGAAAAGGTCTGAGACATACGTAAAAGGCGCAAAAAAAACTTACACGCCTTTGTAGTTAGAAAAAAATCGTATTTTTGTCGCAACAAAATAATGAAAGGTTCCGACCGCTTCGGCGGTCGGGCTTCTTTTTTATAGATGCAAACAAAAAAATTATTGCTTAACAATCAGAAACAGGAGGATTTGAAATGGCTGTTATCTACATGACACAGGAAGGCTACAACAAAATTTTAGCCGAAATCAATTACCTGGAATCGGTAAAACGACCGGAGATTTCCGCCCAGATTGCCGAGGCGCGCGATAAGGGCGACTTGTCGGAAAATGCCGAATACGACGCGGCGAAAGAAGCCCAGGGTATCATGGAATCCAAATTGGCTTTGCTCAAAAGCCAGATTGCCAACGCACGACTGATAGATGAGTCGCGTGTGAATACCGATTCGGTACAAATCATGAACAAGGTAAAAATCCGTAATACGGCGAACAACCAAGTGATGACTTATACGCTGGTATCCGACTCGGAGGCTAATCTGAAAGAAGGACGTATTTCGGTGAACACGCCCATAGCGCAAGGCTTGATGGGCAAGAAGGTGGGCGACAAGGTACCTATCAAAGTGCCTTCCGGCATGATGACCTTCGAAATCATGGATATTTCAATTTAAAACATTATGGCTACGCTATTCAGCCGGATTATAGCCGGCGAAATTCCCTGCCACAAGGTGGCGGAGAATGAGGAATTTTTTGCATTCCTCGACATTAATCCTTTGGCCGTCGGTCACACGCTGGTCGTCCCCAAGAAGGAAGTGGATTACATCTTTGACTTGTCCGACGAGGAGTTGGGCCGCATGATGGCCTTCGCCAAGCGGGTAGCGGCTGCCCAGAAAGCCGCCCTGCCCTGCAAGCGCGTCGGCCTCTCCGTTATCGGCCTTGAGGTACCCCACGCCCACATCCATCTGGTGCCCATCAAACGCGAATCGGACATCTATTTCGGGAAGGAAAAAATGCAGCCTTCAGAAGAAGAATTGGCCGCCACGGCCGAAAAAATACGTGCCTGCTTCCATTAATCCGGGAAGCAGCGTAAGCCCCTAACCAAACTCAAACACGACACATGAAAAGATTCCTTTTTACTTGTTGCACCCTTTTGACTACTCTGTCCTTAGCGACGGCTTCCGCCAAAGAAAGCGCAGCGCCCGTGCGCATCACCGGGATAGAACAAATCAACCCCACGACCGTGGAAGTGCTTTTCGCAAACAACCACCGCATGACGCTCGACTTCTACGGGCCGAACATCTTCCGCTGGTTCGACGACCCGGCGGGCGGCATCCTGCGCGCCCCCGAGGCCATGCCTCCCGCCCGCATCCTTGTGGACAACCCGCGCCGCAATCCCGGACCGCTGACCCTCAAGGACACGCCCGAGGAAATTTCCGTCGCCACCTCGCAGATGAAGGTGGAAATCAACAAGGCCACCTCGCAGCTGCGCATCAGTGACCCGGCTTCCGGCCGCCTCATCGTGCAAACCCTCGCCGCCCCCGTCATGGACAAGGGCTATTGCACCCTCAACCTGCGCGAGAACCCCGACGAATACTTTTACGGCGGCGGCATACAAAACGGCCGCTTCTCACACCGTGGCGAGGCCATACAAATCGTCAACACCAACAACTGGGTCGACGGCGGCGTAGCCTCCCCCACGCCCTTCTACTGGTCGACGGCTGGATACGGCTTCATGTGGTACACCTTCAAACCCGGCAAATACGATTTCGGCAAGGCGAAACCCGGTGAAGTGCTCCTCTCACACAACGCCGGCTACTTGGACGTCTTCTTCATGGTCGGCAAAGGGCCGGTGGCACTGCTCAACGACTTTTACCAGCTCACCGGCCATCCGGTGCTGCTGCCCAAGTTCGGCTTCTATGAAGGACACCTCAACGCCTACAACCGCGACTACTGGAAAGAAACCACCGCTACCGACCCCAAGGGCATCCTTTTCGAGGACGGCAAGTATTACGTGGAAAGCCAGAAAGACAACGGCGGCATCAAGGAATCGCTCAACGGCGAGAAGAACAACTACCAGTTCTCTGCCCGCGCCGTCGTCGACCGCTATGCTGCCCACGATATGCCGCTGGGTTGGATTCTCCCTAACGACGGCTACGGCGCCGGCTACGGGCAGACCAATTCGCTCGACGGCAACATAGAGAACTTAAAGGAATTTGGCGACTATGCCCGCAAGCATGGCGTGCAAATCGGCCTTTGGACGCAATCCAACCTGCATCCGATAGCCGGAGTCGAACCGCTCCTGCAACGCGACATCGTCAAGGAAGTGCGGGATGCGGGCGTACGCGTGCTCAAGACCGACGTGGCTTGGGTAGGCGCCGGCTATTCCTTCGGCCTGAACGGTATCTCCGACGTGGCCGGCATCATGCCTTACTACGGACACGACGCGCGCCCCTTTATCATCTCCCTCGACGGCTGGGCCGGCACCCAACGCTATGCCTCCGAATGGACCGGCGACCAGACCGGCGGCAAATGGGAATACATCCGCTTCCATATCCCGACCTATATCGGCTCGGGGCTGTCCGGACAACCCAACATCACCTCCGACATGGACGGCATCTTCGGCGGCAAGTACGTGCCCGTCAATGTGCGCGACTTCCAATGGAAAGCTTTCACCCTCATACAGCTCAACATGGACGGCTGGGGCCTGACGCCCAAGTATCCCCACATACTCGGCGAACCGGCGGCCTCCATCAACCGCTCCTACCTGAAGCTCAAGTCGGAGTTGCTCCCCTATACCTATAGCGTGGCCCATGGGGCCGTCGACGGCAAACCCGTCATCCGCGCCATGTTCCTCGATTATCCGAACGACTACACGCACGGCACGGCTACCCGCTACCAGTACATGTTCGGCCCTTACTTCCTCGTGGCTCCCGTTTATCAGGACACCCGCGCCGACCGTGAGGGCAACGACGTGCGCAACGGCATCTACCTGCCCGAAGGCAACTGGATAGATTACTTCACCGGCGAGACTTATGCGGGAGGACGCATCCTCAACAACTTCGCCGCCCCGCTGTGGAAACTGCCTCTCTTTGTGAAAGCCGGGGCCATCATCCCGCGCACCAAGGCCAACAACCACGTGGGCGACATAGACCGTTCGCTGCGTATCTACGAAGTTTATCCGGCCGGCAAGAGCAGCTTCACGCAATACGACGACGACGGGACGACCGAGGCCTACCTGCACGGCGCCTACGCCACCACCCTGATTACTTCAGAAACGGAAAAGGGCAAGGCCGTCATCACTGTGGCACCGACTCAAGGCGATTTTGACGGATTCGTCCCCGAAAAAGCGACCGAGTTCCGCGTGAACCTCACCGCCCGGCCGAAGAAAGTGGAAGCCTTCATCGGCAAGCAGAAAGTCAAACTGCACGAGGCCGCCTCGCTGGAGGCCTTCGAGCAAGGGAGCGACGTCTATTTCTATGACGCGGCGCCCCAACTGAACCGTTTCGCCACCAAAGGCTCGCCCTTCGCAAGCGTTTCCATCACGAAGAATCCCGAATTGCTCGTCAAGCTGGCCAAGGCCGATACTAAAGCCACGGCCGTACGCCTCGAAGTCGGAGGCTACGTCTTCGCCCCGGCGAACAAGCTGCTCCGCAAGACCGGCGCCCTCGAAGCGCCCGTGGGCGCCATCACGCCCGCCCATACGGAAGCCTACCGCCTGACGCCCACCTGGAAGCCCGTCGCCAATGCCGACTACTACGAAATCATGTTCGACGGCCAGCTCTACTCAACTATCCTCGACGACAGCCTTCTCTTTGAAGACCTCAAGCCCGTGACTACGTACAGCTTCAAGCTGCGCGCCGTCAACCGCGACGGCCATTCGGCCTGGACGGAATTGCAGGCACGCACCTTGAGCAATCCGCTGGAGTTCGCCATCCACGGCGCTACCGCCGAGGCCTCCTGCCCCAGCCAGGGCCGCCGCATGGGCGTGGAACAGCTCTTCAACTTCGACGAAACCAATATCTGGCACTCGAAATATTACCAGAAGGCCGTGCCCTTCACCATCAGCATCGACCTGCACAGCACCAACCAGCTCGACAAAATGGAATACCTGCCCCGCAACGACGGCTCCAACGGCCGCTGGCTGAAAGGCAGCGTGGCCACCAGCGCCGACAACATCCACTGGAGCGATTCCATTCCTTTCAACTGGACGAACGACGAGCAGACGAAGACCCTCGCCTTCCCCACCCACCCGATGGCGCGCTACCTGCGGGTTAAGGTGAGCGAGTCGGTAGGCGACTACGGCAGCGGCCGGCAACTGTACATCTTCAAGGTGCCCGGCTCGAAGACCCTCTTGCCCGGCGACATCAACAGCGACGGCAAGGTCGACATGGACGACTTCACCTCCTACATGAACTATACCGGCCTCCGCCGGGGCGACGCCGACTTCAATGGCTACGTCAGCATAGGCGATGTGAACCACAACGGCCTGATTGACGCCTACGACATCTCCGTCGTCGCCACCCAGGTACACGGCGGCGCCGAGGCCCGTCCCTGGTGGCCGAAAGTGAGCGGCAGCCTGAAGTTCATCCCCTCCAAGACGAGCTACAAGGCCGGCGACGAGGTGGACCTCTTAGTGCGCGGCGACAGCCTCCGCATGGTCAACGCCCTCAGCTTCGCCCTGCCCTACGACCCGCAGCAGCTCGAATACCTCGGCATTGAGGTCAAGAACATGAAGGATATGGAGAACCTCACCAACGACCGTCTGCACTCCGACGGGCAGAAGGTGCTCTATCCCACCTTCGTCAATGCCGGCAACAAGGAGACCCTGCGCGGTTCGGAAGACCTCTTCTTCATCCGCTTCCGCGCCAAAAAGGCCGGCAAATTCAACCTCAAAGTTTCCGACGGCCTGCTGGTCGACAAGAGCCTCCGCGTCGTGAACTTATAGCTTGATGTTAATATCATTTTTTTGTAAAAGGGACTGCGTCGATGATGACGTGGTCCCTTTTTTTGCCGTGAATTTTTTCACGATGTTCCCTGAGCCTGGGGAAGGCTGTGAATTTTTTCACGGCTCCCCCTAAAATATTCCTTGCTGCTAATTGTCAGCTTTGGCAAAGGACAAATTAATATAAATCAAAAGTGATGAAACGGAAAAAGCGCTACCTTTGCGCAGTGCATGAGAAGATGAAAGGTTTTAAGAAAAACAACGTTAGAAAGTAATAAAATGAACACAGTAAGATTGATGATGGGTGGGGCGCTCATAGCGTCCACCCTCTTGGTTTCTTGCAAGCAGACGCGAGGCCTGCAACAAGCTGCAACCGGCACCTACCCGGTAGCTGCCGTGGGCCGCCAAGATGTAACTCTGGAGTCTGTGTATCCGGTAACCATTAAAGGTAAAATGGACATTGAAATCCGCCCACGTATAGACGGCTTCATTGACGCCATTTACGTAGATGAAGGTTCCGTTGTGAAAGCCGGACAGACCTTGTTCAAGATCAATTCGCCCGCCACGGTGCAGGCGCTCACAACCGCCCAGGCTGCAGTTGTCGCAGCCGACGCGCAATTAGCCACAGCTCAGTTAAACGTAGCACGCTTCCGTCCGTTGGCTGAAAAAGGCATCGTCAGCCAAGTACAACTTCAAACCTACGAGAACGCCCTTGCCTCGGCCAAAGCTGCCAAAGAACAAGCCCAGGCACAACTGAAAAATGCCAAGGCACAATTGAGTTGGACAGACGTCAGCAGCCCGGTTGACGGGGTAGTAGGAACCATCCCCTACCGTAAGGGTAGCTTGGTGAACAACAGCTACGTGCTGACTACCGTGGCCGACATCAACAATGTATTCGGCTACTTTTCCATGAACGAAAAAGACCTGAGCAAATTCCTCGAAACCCTTGAGGGAACGACCCAGGCCGAAAAGATAAAGAATGCACCCCCCATCACCCTGACCTTGGCCGACGGTACCGTCTACCCCGAAAAAGGCAAACTTGAAACCATTGCCGGCGTGCTCGACCAGTCTACCGGCTCGGCCAACTTCCGCGTGGAGTTCCCGAACCCTCAAGGCCAGCTCCGCAGCGGCACCAGCGGCGTAATCGACATACCCAGGCACCTGTCGCAGGTCTTGCTCATCCCGCAGCAGGCTACCTTCGCGCAGCAGGATAAGGTGAACGTCTATAAACTGCAGGGGGATTCGGTAGTCAGGAAGACCATCGACGTCATTCCTACGCCCGACAGCAAGAGCTTTGTCGTCACCGGCGGCCTGAATCAGGGCGACAAAATCGTCACCGACGGCTTGGCCACGCTTTCCGAAGGCATGAAGATAAAGGTAAAACAATAAGGACATCCTATGCTAAAGACATTTATCGAGCGGCCGGTTCTCTCGACCGTTATCTCCATATTGATTGTGGTGCTGGGTATCATCGGCATCACAACGCTTCCTATCGAACAATATCCTGACATTGCACCGCCTACGGTGAGTGTCCGCGCCTATTATCCCGGCGCGAACGCCGACGTGGTGATGAACAGTGTCATCATACCCTTGGAGGAAGCCATCAACGGCGTGGAAGGCATGACCTACATGACCTCTACCGCCTCTACGGGTTCGGCTAACATCACGATTTACTTCAAGCAGGGCATCAACCCCGACATCGCCGCCGTCAACGTACAGAACCTGGCGGCCACGGCCAACTCCAAGTTGCCTACAGAAGTGAAGATGACTGGTGTTACGGTGCGCAAGCAGCAGACCTCTACCGTCCTTTTCATCGCCCTCTGGACAGACAACCCGGACTACGACCTGAAGTTCGTGCAGAAC